>JADFVP010000116.1 GCA_015222595.1 Pseudomonadota bacterium | reverse complement strand
GGGGTCTATTTCTATCTTTTTTGCGGGCCCGTTTATGGCCTCCTTACTGTGTTCGGTTATGAAGAATCTAAGAGAGTATACATTAGAGGAACTGAAGGTCGAGGTAGAGGCCCTTGGCGAGAAGCCGTACAGGGCCCTGCAGATCTACAAGTGGGTATTTGCGCGCGGTGTGACCTCTATAGAGTCTATGACCGACATCTCCAAAGCTTTTAGAGAGAGACTCTGCGGGCTCTACTCAATAGAGGAGCCGCGTGTAGTGATGGTGCAACGCTCCAGAGACGGCACCAGAAAATTCCTGACCGAACTCTTCGACGGCGTGCGGATAGAGACTGTCATAATACCGGGCAAGAAGAGGACCACGCTCTGTGTTTCAACACAAGCAGGGTGCGCGCTCGGATGTGAGTTCTGCATGACCGGAAAGGGCGGCTTCGTGCGCAATCTCACGCTTGCGGAGTTGACGGGGCAACTACTCAGCGCGCTCGCTATTTTAGCCGAAGAGCGCGAACAAGAGGAGCAAGAGCTGGAGCACAGGAGAGAGAACGACATAGAGGCTCTGGGCGAAGAGTCCGATAGTATGCCGGAGAGTATGGTAGACGACACGTGGGAGATTATTGGCGCCGAGGGGGGTGAAACGTGGCAGGAGGAGGACGACGAGCCTAAAACAGCCCGGCGCCCGATAACCAATGTAGTCCTTATGGGCATGGGCGAGCCGCTCCTGAATTACGATAACGTCGTGCGCTTTCTGGGTGTGCTGACCGACGGCAACGGTTTCGGCATGTCGCATAATAAAGTAACGCTCTCTACCGCCGGGGTAGTGCCGGCCTTAAAGAGGCTCGGGGCGGACAGTAACGTAAACATCGCTATCTCGCTAAACGCCACTACTAACGAGGTTCGCGACGCGGTAATGCCGATCAACCGGAAGTACCCCATAGAAGAGCTGCTCAGGGTGCTTGCCACCTACCCGCTTACCGGCAAGAAGCATATAACCTTCGAGTACGTGCTCCTCGGAGGCGTAAACGACACCGACGAAGACGCTTACCGGCTTATGGAGCTGTTGAAGCCTGTTAAGTACAAGATAAACCTCATACCCTTCAACCCGTATCCCGGCTCGCGCTACAAGGCCCCGGACGCTCTGCGTATAAAGGCTTTCTACAAGATACTTCAGGACGCGGAGTGCAACGTGGTCATACGGGCCTCAATGGGCGCCGATATAGCTGCCGCCTGCGGGCAGCTGAAGGGCGATTATATCTCCGGCGAGCCAAATCTGGACGACAACCTGGACGGAAGCCCGGACCCGGCCTGAGAGGGCTTTAGAGGAGGGCTCTCTACAGAGAGTTTTAGAGGGAAAAAAGGGTTGATTGTTTAGCAGTGTTAGTGTTAATTATAATCGATTGAGGGTAAAATTTCAGTCTCAGGGCTCCTGTGTCGTTGCCGGAGTCCCTACTGCTATTTAAATAAAGAAAGAACGGGAGAATTTCATCACGTGAGCGAAAAGGTTGTAGGAGTTATAGGGGGCAGCGGCCTCTACGAAATAGAGGGTATGACGGATGTCAAGAGCGTAAAGGTCGAGACACCCTTCGGCGCGCCGAGTGACGAGTATATTACCGGCACGCTCGAAGGCGTGAAGATGGTCTTTCTGCCGCGCCACGGGCGGGGGCACAAGATACTGCCGTCGGAGATAAATTACCGCGCCAATATATACGGCATGAAGAAGCTCGGCGTTGACTGGATAATTTCGGTCTCGGCTGTAGGAAGCATGAAGAAAGAGATAGAGCCGGGGCACATTGTGATAGTCGATCAGTTCTTCGACCGCACCAAGTCGAGAATATCTACCTTCTTCGGAGACGGCATAGTCGGCCACGTGGAGTTCGCCGACCCGGTCTGCGCGCACCTGTCGGACGTTATGTACGGCGCCGCCAAGAAGGCCGGGGCAACGGTGCACAAGGGCGGAACCTACGTCTGTATAGAGGGCCCGCAGTTCTCCACACGCGCAGAGAGTAATATCTACAGGTCGTGGGGCGTAGACGTTATAGGCATGACCAACATACCGGAGGCGAAGCTCGCGCGCGAAGCCGAGATCTGTTACTCGACCGTGGCACTAAGCACCGACTACGACTGCTGGCACACGGAAGAAGAGGACGTGACAATAGAGATGATCTTAGAGACGCTGCGCGCGAACGTGAGCATGGCAAAAGAGATAATAAAGAACGCCGCGCCAGCTATTGCTGCTGAGAGAACGTGCAAGTGTCCGGGAGCCATGCAGTACGCTACTTTAACGGACCCCGCGTCGATTCCTGAGAGCGCGCGTAAGAACCTGTCTATTATAATCGGAAAGTACCTTTAAGGAAGAAGGGGAGTTAAACAGATGAGTATTCTCGTTGTCGGTTCAGTGGCCTTTGATTCGGTCAAGACCCCGTTTGGCGAAGCGGATGAAGTGCTCGGAGGGTCGGGCACCTACTTCTCGACCTCGGCAAGTTACTTTGCCAGCGTTAAGCTCGTGGCAGTGGTAGGTACCGATTTTCCGGACGAGCATATAGAGAAGCTCGAGGCCCACGATATAGATCTCGAAGGGCTTGAGAAGGTAGAGGGCAAGACCTTCAGGTGGAAGGGGCGCTACGACTTCGACCTCAATCAGGCCCATACGCTCGACACTCAATTGAATGTCTTTAGCGACTTCGACCCTGTTATACCGGAGAGTTACAAGAAGAGCCCGTACGTCTTTCTTGCCAATATAGACCCGGAGTTGCAGCACAAGGTGCTCGATCAGGTTGAAGCCCCCAAGCTCGTTGCGTGCGACACGATGAACTTCTGGATAGAGGGCAAGCCGGATGCTCTTCGTGCTCTTCTGAAGCGTGTCGATATCTGCGTCATAAACGAGGGCGAGGCGAGAGAGTTCTCAGGCGAGGCGAGCCTCGTAAAGGCTGCTAACAAAATTCTGGCCGAAGGCCCCCGCTGTCTTATAGTGAAGAGGGGCGAGTACGGGGCGCTTATGTTCAACGGAGA
Source organism: Pseudomonadota bacterium (assembly GCA_015222595.1). Taxonomy (GTDB): domain Bacteria; phylum Desulfobacterota; class GWC2-55-46; order GWC2-55-46; family JADFVP01; genus JADFVP01. The sequence continues at coordinate 1,813 of JADFVP010000116.1, read as the reverse complement.
GTCTATCTTCAGCGCACCGGCCTATCCGTTGGAGGACATCTTCGACCCCACAGGAGCCGGCGACTCCTTTGCCGGAGGCCTTATGGGCTACCTGGCCAACACCGACGACATATCCGACGCCAACATAAGAAAGGCCATTATCTTCGGCACCGTCATGGCCTCCTTTAACGTAGAGGCCTTTAGCCTCGGCAAACTCGGCAGCCTGACGCTCGAAGCTATCCGCGACCGTTATGCGGAGGTGAAGCGGTTGACCCATTTTGAGGATCTATAGCCTGTATCCGTTGTTTATAATCGATACCGTAATGATAAAGAGAGAGTCTTTGAAAATAAGATACCTAAATAATCGATTCAGGCAGACGACCCTGTTGGCGCTCTTGCTCTGCTTTGTGCTGCTACTGGTAACGGCCTGCGGGGCTGGGCTCGAAGAGAAGAAGTCCGAGAGCGAGACGCACTACAAACTCGGTGTCGTCTACCTGAACGATCGTAACTTCATTATGGCGCTCGAAGAGTTTACCCAAGCGATAGAGGTCTACCCCGAAGAGCCGTCGTACCATAACGCGATAGGGCTCGCCTACTTTGCAAGAGACATGAACGCCAAGGCAAAGAGGCATATGGAGCAGGCAATAGCGCTTCAGCCGGATTTTTCGGAGGCGTATGTGAATCTTGCTGCCATCCACCTTGTGGAGCGGAACTGGGAGGCGGCTATAGATGCGTCTAATATGGCTCTCGGTAATATCTTCTATAAGACTCCTGAGCTTGCGCACTTCAATATCGCGCAGGCGCACTATAATATGGGTAAGTACGAGCGCGCCGCCGAGGGTTTCGTAACGGCTGCCAAGCTCAATCCGAGATACGTGCCTGCGTTTTACAACCTGGGGCTTACGTACGAGAAGCTGAAGAGGACAAAAGAGGCGGTCAAAGCCTACCGGAGGGTCATCTCCATATCGCCCGGTTATGTAGAGGCGTACTTTAAACTCGGCATGCTGCTCGTAAAGTCGGGAGAGAAGCGGAGCGCAACAGAGGTCTTCAACTCGGTCATTAAGCTCGCCCCCGGAAGTGCGGAGGCGAAGTCGGCCTCTGAGTACATAGAGCTTCTTAAGTAGGCAACAGAGTTAGCGCAGTTGCTATTTAGTTGTTATTGCTGAGGCGGACTCTAGAGCCGTCTATTTTTTTAAGGAAGAGTATGGAAAGCCCCGGCGAGTACCTGAAAAGAGAGCGCGAGCATCGCGGGGTTGAGCTGAAGGCGGTCTTTGAGGCAACGCGCATACCCCTGAAGCTGCTCGAAGCGATAGAGTCTGATAACCTGGAGGCTCAACACCCGACCTTCATTAAGGGCTTTATCCGTTCTTACTGCAAGCACCTCGGACTTGACGAGAACGATGCGGTTCTAAGGTACGAGATATTTATAAAGGAGCACCCGGGCGGCCTCGACATACTCTTGTCCGAAGAGAGCGATGAACCGGGCTATGCTCCAGAGACGAGCGCAGAGACAGAGGGGTCGAATGCCAAGCGGAACATAGCGTTGCTGGTCGGCCTCGGTGTTGTGGTTATAATCCTCTTTAGCGTACTCTCCCCGATCCTTACCGAGCGCAAGAGTCCCGAGCAATCTTTGCCGGTAGTCTTCCCGAAGACCGAGAGTGTTGCCGAAGCGCCACCCGGAGTGTTGCAGGGGGCGGTCACGGAGACGGCCCCTACGGTCTCTTCTACTTCGGGCAAGGTTTCGCAGGATGAAGTCCGCCCCGCGCAGTCATTAGCAGTAGAGGGTGCGGAAAGTGTTCGCGTGGCTCCGGCGCCTAAAGCGACCCTGCAAGAG
>JADFVP010000115.1 GCA_015222595.1 Pseudomonadota bacterium | reverse complement strand
ATGTCTCCGAGGGCGGCCTTGCGGTGGCAATCGCCGAGTGCTGTCTGCACCCGACCAAACCGATAGGGGCGTTTATAAAGCTCGATGCGATAAGTGAAGGTATCAGGCCCGATTCGCTCCTCTTTGGCGAGACGCAGTCGCGGATTATCGTTACCGTAGAAGGCGACGACGAAGAGAAGCTCAAGGAGCAGATGACGTCGGTCGGTCTTAGTTGCGAAAAGATCGGGGTTACCGGCGGCGGGAGCCTCAAGATCGGCAAGTACATAGACGTACCTGCCGAGTCGATGAAGAAGACGTGGTCCGGCGCGCTGGAGAGTTTCTTGACTTCGGGTGCGCCGTCCTTTTAGGTCTATTCATTCGGCTTGCGGCCCCTGAAGACCTTTCAGGGGCCGCAAGCCGAATACTACCTCTTTTTTCTAAGCTCATACAGTGTAGCACTTCAAACTCTCTTCTCGATCCCTTATAAACCTTATCATGAAGTTGCAGTATGTATCGGTACTACTGGTGTGACGGGTGCTTTGGTACCCCCGGCGATATTCAGTCTTTGACCATGCAGGGTGGCACTGTGCCCACCAATAAGATTAGTGTGAATGGCCATGACTAGAACCGTGGTCTTGGACAGTGGTATCATCACCTCCCACTAGCTTACCTACCACTACAAACATTACAGCCACCAGTATCAATATAGGTATGATTGCTGATAGGTTTAATGGTTTTTTCTTATTATCGCTCATAAGTTTTATTTTCTCTCTTCTCTAAGTTTATTTAAAGTGTTTAATGTCTGTGTAGTCACCATTTACTATAAGTGTGATGATCATAGTTTTCGGTGTCCGGTTTCTCCAGAACCATCCATGAGAACCATCAAAAGCAGCCACGAGAGTGCCTTCGCTCTTTTGTTTGGAGCCTTTGTTGTAGCTATGATAGTTGATGTTCAATTTTTTTGAATCCGCATGTGTGTCAAAGTTAGCCTTGCCGCCATCTGTCCACCATTTGTATTGCACTTTACTTTCTTTACTCATGGCAACTTTGATCTCTGTTCCTTCATCTGGAGCAAGTGTTACTTTCATCTCGTGACTTAAAGCGCTTGTAGCAGGTTGAGCGTCTACCTTAGAAACTTGAATAAGCTCTTCTGCGGCCTCTGTATTTGGTATTTTTACAGCAGTTTCGTTCGCAAGTTCCTGCGCAAGTGATACTTTGATCTCCCCCATCTTTGTCAAACCGATGCTCTTGCCGATACCTGTGGGGTCAATACCATATTCAGCAGGAAGCACAACAGCTACCAGAAGTATACCTGCTGCAACCGCTGCTATGATGGTTGATTTTATAAGCTTCCCTGTAGAAGGAAGTTCTTGTTGTGATGGAATGTTAGAGTTGTACATGTAGTATCTCTCCTATATTTATCAAGTTGACTTGTTTATGAAGTGAAAAAGCCTGCAAGCTGGTACCCTATTAGAAGAAAGCCCAACATCATCAATACGGTGTTTGCTGAATAAGCGCGATGCATAAAGTTCCCAAAACGGCGCCAGTAGGTTATCAGAATTAATATAGCCGCAAGAGCCAGAACCTGCCCTACTTCAACGCCTATATTAAAGAAGATAAGATTATACAGAAGCCCGTCAGCTGAAAGCTCATAGTCAAGTATCTTGGTGGCAAGGCCTAGGCCGTGGAAAAGTCCAAATATGAGGGTAGCTATCTTTGTATTGGGCTGGAAATTAAACCAGCGTTGGTATGCGCCCATATTGTCGAGTGCCTTGTAGACAATTGAAAAGCCGATAATAGCGTCAATGATATAAGCATTGATGCTTATATCCATTAAGACACCGGAGAGCAGGGTAATAACGTGACCAACGGCAAACAGGGTCACATAGATACCTACATCCTTTAAGTGGTATAAGAAGAAAATAACTCCGAACAGGAACAGTAAATGATCATATCCGGTCATCATATGCTTTGCACCAAGGTACATAAACGGTATGGGCAGCACGCCGACGATTTCCTGAATATAACCTTTATCTCCGGCTGTAACGCCGTGAGCTACAGCATCAGGTATCACTCCAAAGACGATAGCTATAACTGTTGATAGCCCTAATAACACAAACAGGCTTTTCTTGTTTGTGCACAGCTGAACAAGTTTAGTCATTGACAGACGCTCCATTTGAAGGGTTGTTGTGAATACAAATATTCAAATAAGGAGGCTTTATGTGATTTACATAGGCCAACTATATGCTGAGTGCAGATATAAAGTCCGGTGGACTTTTAAATCAGCAAACGCTTAGTTGTTATGTAGAGGGGGGTGGAACGTGAGGAGCTTCGATAATGATCAGGCTTAAATAGATCTTTTATGAATATTAGATCGAAGTCATAGTCAATAAGAACGTTAGACAAGTAAGTAATATCTATGTCTTGACTGCTATGCCTTGTGGAAGAAAATACTGTCTGAACAGGATTTTCTAAGTCTACATGAAGAAAGTCAGTAAAATGAGTGAAAAAATCAAAATTAGTTATGTGATGAGTACTGGCTTGATCTTGTCTGTTATGAGAGGTGTCTGCGTGATGATGAGTGTGTGTTGTTTCAACCTGGGAAGTTTTTTGATGACTCGCTTCCTGGTCGTTATGCATTTCATGCAAAATATCATGCGGCACCAACTGAACAAATGCCGGCAGGGCCAAAAATACAGTTAAAAAAATTAAGAATAATTTCCCCATAGATTTCAAACCTATCAGAGCTGAAAAAGAATTGCAAGATAAAGTAGCCCTGTAGGGTGGCATAGCCCACCATTAAAAATAGTCGGGCTGGTTTTTCAATATTGCTCTTCTCTAACGAAATACTTCTGTTACGGCTTGCAAAAATCGTGATATTTTTATAAGCTACTTAGATACAGTCAGCGAACCTCCGCAACTGTCGTTTATTCTGTTTTTTATTCTATAGAGAAGGCCGAAATGTTATTCAGAGAAGATAAGTTCAACGATGAGTGCGGCGTCTTTGGTGTCTACGGCCACGAAGAGGCAGCTAACCTGACGTATCTCGGCCTCTACGCCCTGCAACACCGGGGCCAGGAGAATGCAGGAATAGTTTCGAGCGCCGGAGACGGCCTGAAGGTCCACAAGGGCAACGGCCTTGTGGCCGATGTCTTTACAGAGACCGATATAGACCGCCTTGCGGGAACTTCGGCAATAGGCCACGTAAGGTACTCGACAAGCGGAGGCTCTGAGCTTAGAAACGCCCAGCCCTTTGTGGTCGATTACTCAAGAGGCTCCATTGCCGTTGCCCACAACGGCAACATAGTAAACTCTCTTCTTTTACGGGCCGAGTTTGAGGCCTACGGCTCTATCTTCCAGTCCACAATGGATACCGAGGCGGTAGTGCACTTAATCGCCTCTTGCAAGGAGCGCACGCTGACCGATCGTATCATCTACGCCCTTGGACGCCTTCGCGGTTCGTACTCAATAGCGTTTTTAACAGAAGATACGTTGGTAGCCGCGCGCGACCCGCACGGCTTCCGCCCCCTTGCGCTCGGCAAGCTGAAGGGTGCATGGGTCGTGGCGTCAGAGACCTGCGCCTTTGACCTCATCGACGCCGAGTACGTGCGCGACGTGGCTCCGGGCGAGGTTATAGTAATAGACGAAACGGGGCTCAGCTCTTACAAGCCGTTCGCCCCTGTTGAGCATACGCCGTGCATCTTCGAGTTCATCTACTTTGCGCGGCCCGACTCCGCGATTTTCGGCGCCAATGTCTATGACATCAGAAAAGAGTTCGGCAGAGAGCTTTCCAAAGAGCACGAGGTGGAGGCCGACGTAGTTATACCGGTGCCCGACTCAGGAGTAGCCGCAGCGCTCGGTTACGCTCAGGCCGCAGGGCTGCCCTTTGAACTCGGCATTATCCGAAACCATTATGTGGGGCGCACGTTCATCGAGCCTAAAGACTCCATACGCCACTTCGGCGTGAAGCTCAAGCTGAACGCGGTGCGCAAGGTGATCGAAGGCAAACGGGTGGTTGTGGTAGACGACTCCATCGTCAGGGGAATCACGAGCATGAAGATAGTCAAGATGATAAGGGACGCCGGAGCAGCCGAGGTCCATATGAGAATAAGCTCCCCTCCGACAGTCTGTCCCTGTTACTATGGCATAGACACTCCGAACCGTGATAAGCTGATTGCAGCAAATCAGTCCGTTGCCGATATAAATAATTACATCACTTCCGATACGCTCGGTTATCTGAGCGTTGAGGGACTCTACAGGGCCATCGACCGGGGTGGAGGCAAGGATCTTGTCGAACCGAGTTATTGCGATGCCTGCTTTACCGGAGAGTATCCGGTAGATATCTTTAAAGAGAGTAAGCCGCCGCAGCTTGTGCTCTTTAAGTAAACATTTTCTTATACTGTTTCGAACCCTTGGGCAGCCCCTTCAGTTGCCTTTTAAACAGATCGGTCTAAAGTAATAAGGAGGTACGTTGTGCTGAGTAATCTATTAAGAGTCGCCTTTATAGCCTTTGTACTGCAACTGTTAGTGCTCTCCCCCTCGTACGCCGCCACCGGCCCCGGCGGGATGCCGATACCGGGCAGTGATGATGAAGAGTATCAGGCGATACAGGAAGAGATGGACAGAGAGGCTGCCGAAGAGGAGGAGGTAGAGAAGGAGATACCTCCCATTGAGATGATCTTCATAGAGGGCGGCTGTTTCGATATGGGCGACTTTGCCGAGAAGGGCGACCCGGACGAAAAACCCGTGCACGAGGTCTGCGTCTCCGACTTTAGACTTGCCGAGGTAGAGGTGACCCAGGAGCTTTGGGAGGCGGTAATGGGTTTTAACCCGATGATAGAGAGGGATGTAGATATGCAGAAGCCGGTAGCCAGGATCACGTGGTTCTGGGCAACCCGCTTTATAGAGGTACTCAACGACCGTACCGGAGGCTTCTACAGGCTTCCGACTGAGGCGGAGTGGGAGTTTGCCGCAAGGGAGCGCGGCGAAGATGTTGTCTGGAGCGGAACCAGTGACGAGAACCACCTGAGGGAGTACTCATCATTTGAAGATACTTCCGACATGAGCCTACAGACCGTTAAGTCCTACAAGCCGAATGCGCTCGGCCTCTACGACATGAGCGGAAGCGTCTGGGAGTGGATGGACGATAACTTCGGCTTCGACTACTATGAAGAGAGCCCCAAGGACGACCCCTACGGGCCCGACTACTCGAACTGGAAGACTATTCGAGGCGGTTCGTACGTAGATACGCCGCACAGGATGCGCACAACCTACAGGCACGCCTTTGAGCCAGTTCTTACGAGCTACGGTCTCGGGCTCCGTCTGGCCGAGTAACTTCTTCGGGCCTCCGGTACGTACGGAGGCCCTTCTACCTGACAGTCAATGCCGGTACGGTCCCCGTTCTTCTGCTACCTTAAAGGAAGGGCACGGGCGCTGAACCGGCCTTTTAGAACCTATAACCAGTTGTCTACAGAGAAGGTGTAACCGGTGCCGAAGGGGCGTAAAAATAGCTTGGCCTACTCTCGACTCGTCTCAGCCGTAACCGCCTTCTCAGGCGCACGCGGCAGACTCTCTCTGGTTGCTGTGCTTGTGCTGCTTGCGGTAGTTGTCGCCGGATGCGCGACTTCGGGCAAGGGGGTTCGGGAGTACTCCGAACAGCTCGACGCCTGGACCCGCTCCACAAAGATCTACGACGGCATAGATGTGCGCCTGACCATGAATGCAACCTTCAGGAACCGCGACTTCCGCGCTGCCTACGTTCGGCGGTATGTAGAGGCGTATCGGCTCGAAGAGGGCTCAAAAGAGGCCATGGATACACGCGAGGCCGAAGAGTCGGAACTCTATAACGAGTTCTTTGTCTCTGTCTCGGCCCCTGACTCCAGCCTGAACGACCTCGATTCAAAGCGCTCGGTCTGGAAGCTCTACTTGGAAGACGGCGCGGGGGCGGTCTTGTCTCCTGTCTCCGTTAAGCGTATCTCCACCTCTTCGGCCCTGATCTCGACGCTCTTTCCGTACATGGACACATGGAGCGTCGGCTACATTGTCCGTTTCCCAAGGTACTCGGCCTCCGGAACTGAGCCCGTACCAAATGAAAAGAGCAAGTACCTGAAGCTCAGGATCGCGGGACTCTTAGGCTCGGGCTCTCTGGTCTGGAAACTCGATAGCGACAAATAGGAGCCGCTTGGTCTGTTTTCGCCCTCCACTCTTCTTCGTAAATAGCAGAAAACCTCAGAATACCTAAAAAAATCTTGCAACAGCAACACAGCTATGTTAATAATAATAGATTAAATACGCACGCCCCGGATTCAAAACGGGTGAGTCCTTCAGAGTATGAAGGTCCCGTGTTCCTACCGGTGCGGAGGTAACAACAAAACTTTTCAGGAGGATGTACAGATGGCTTACTTGACGATGAAGCAGATGTTGGAGTCCGGCGTTCACTTTGGACACCAGACAAAGAGATGGAACCCGAAGATGAAGCCCTATATTTTCGGTGCGCGCAACGGTATCTATATCATAGACCTTCAGCAGACCGTTACGCTCTTCAAAGACGCATACGACTATATCAAGAGCGCAACATCGAGCGGCGGAAACGTGCTCTTTGTCGGCACAAAGAAGCAGGCCCAGAACTCTATTGAGGAAGAGGCCAAACGCTGCGACATGTTCTACATAAACAACAGGTGGGTCGGCGGTTTTCTGACCAACTTTCAGACCGTTAAAAAGTCTATTGCACGCTTGAACGAACTCGAAAACGCAGACGAGAACGACGAGACCACTCAGATGACCAAGAAGGAGCTTCTGATGCGCGAGCGCGAACGCGCTCGTCTCGACAAGTACCTTGGCGGCGTCAAGGAGATGAAGAAACTTCCATCGGTTCTCTTTGTGGTCGATTCCAAAAAAGAGACGATAGCAATAAAAGAGGCGCAGAGGCTCGGCATAAAGGTTGTTGCGGTGGTAGACTCCAACTGCGACCCCGATGGCATAGACTTTGTAATACCCGGCAACGACGACGCGATAAGGGCGGTAAAGCTCTTTAGCAACTCCGTAGCCAATGCCTGCCTTGAAGGCAAGGCAGTACACGAAGAGAAGCTGCAGGCCGCAACGGATAAGGCCGAAGAGGCGAAAGCCGAAGCCGCAAGGCAGGCTGCGGCAGCAAAAGCTGCCAAGATAGAAGCTGCCAAGGCAGCTGAGGCCGAGACCGTAAGAAAGCTTAAGGAAGGCACAGCAGCGGAGCCTAAGGCCGAAGCAAAGCCTAAGGCCGAAGCCGCACCAAAAGCCGAAGCCAAGCCAAAGGCCGAAGCAAAGCCTAAAGCCGAAGCAAAGCCGAAGGCAGAGGCAAAGCCTAAAGCCGAAGCCGCACCAAAAGCAGAGGCAAAGCCAAAGGCAGAGCCTGCCAAGAAGGCGGACGCCACACCGGCCAAGTAGCGTACGTAGCTTCTTTAGATACATTAGAGACAGCAGCAACGCAACAATGAATTCAGAGCGCGCGCTCCACGCGCGCCTTTATAACTTATCTATTTTCAAGCCTTATCTGGGGGTTTTACTCGATGGAGATTTCAGCTGCAGACGTAAAGGAACTGAGAGGAAAGACTGGTTGCGGCATTATGGACTGCAAGAAGGCGCTCGCAGAGTCAGAGGGTGACCTCGAGGCGGCGGTTACTTACCTAAGAGAAAAGGGCCTCGCATCAGCTGCCAAGAAGTCCGGCAGAGCGACCACAGAGGGCATTGTCTACTCCTACATCCATGCGGGCGGCAAGGTAGGCGTGCTCGTAGAGGTTAACAGCGAGACCGACTTTGTTGCCAAGACCGACGGCTTCATGGACCTCGTAAAAGGCGTTGCGCTACACATAGCGGCAATGAACCCGCTCTACATCAGGCGCGAAGAGGTTCCGGCCGCAGAGGTAGACAAAGAGCGCGCAATCTTTACCGTGCAGGCCAAAGAGTCCGGCAAGCCAGACCATATAATCGACAAGATCGTAGACGGCAAGATAGACAAGTTCTACAAAGAGATCTGTCTGCTCGAACAGCCCTACGTAAAAGACTCCGACGTAAACATAGAAAAACTCGTTACCGACACCATTGCATCAATCGGTGAGAACATCTCCATCAGGCGCTTTGCACGCTTCAAGCTCGGCGAGGGGCTCGAAAAGGCCGAAGACAACTTTGCCGAAGAAGTAGCCTCAATGCAGTAACCTGGGCCTGATTTCCAGGAGACTTTTTGAGGGTAGTTGGCATACGAGACACCCGGGCCAGATTTTTCGGTGGGTCAGTTATGGGGTAGTTATCTTATGAGCCATCTGGGCCTGATGTTTCGGGGCCGGACTACTGAGGTAAGCGGCCTCTTTTCCGGGCCGGGGCTGTTAGAACAGGCGGATTCACTCTCTGTTCGGGCCTCATTTAGGCAAACGGGCTCCTTAGGACCTTTCAAACGCTGCTTTTCATACTCTTCCGCACATCTGTTTATTTGACTATTTTTGCTTTGGTTCAGATCGTCGAACTTTAATAAAAAGATAAGATGGCAGAGTCCAAATACAAACGCATCCTTCTAAAACTTTCAGGCGAGGCCCTTATGGGCTCCAAAGAGTACGGTATCGAGACCGAAGTCGTCTCTGCCGTTGCCTCTGAAATTGCCGAGGTCGTGGCGCTCGGCGTAGAGCTTGCCGTTGTGATCGGCGGCGGGAACATCTTCAGGGGCGTCTCCGGCTCCGCAGAGGGTATGGACCGCGCCTCTGCAGACTACGTCGGAATGCTCGCCACAGTAATAAACGCGCTTATGCTCCAAGAGGCGCTCGAAAAATCCGGAGTCTACACACGCGTGCTCTCGGCCATAGAGATGAAAGAGATCGGCGAGCCGTACATTCGCCGCCGCGCCATACGCCACCTCGAAAAGGGCAGGGTAGTCATCTTCGCAGCGGGCACCGGCAACCCGTACTTCACCACAGACACTGCAGCGTCGCTTAGAGCGATGGAGATAAACGCCGACATCATCATCAAGGGCACGAAGGTCGATGGTATCTACGACTCCGACCCCGTGACCTCTCCCGACGCCAAACTTTACGACAGGCTGAAATACATAGACGTGCTGAAAGACGGCCTGCAAGTTATGGATACTACCGCTATCTCTCTCTGTATGGACAACTCTCTCCCGATAGTGGTCTTCAATATCAAAGAGGCCGGCAACCTCTTAAGGGTTGTCAAGGGCGAAGAAATAGGCACGCTGGTCTGTGCCTAGCGTCGTCTGAGGGGGTCTCGCTGAGAGCGTGCTCTTAGCGTCCGTTAGGTCTCTATAATTGATTTTTGATGAATCGAAAGGGTCCACTGTCATGAATGCTGAACTGAGTAAAGATATCAAGACAAGAATGGGCAATGCGACAGAAGCATTTTCGCGCAACCTCGGAACCCTCAGAACCGGAAGCCCGTCGCTCTCTATCTTCGACAACGTCAAGGTCGACTACTACGGCACGCCCACTCCGCTAGACCAGATGGCCTCGCTTTCGCTTCCCGAACCCCGCACCATAGTCATTCAGCCGTGGGATATTACGCAGCTTGGGCCAATAGAGAAGGCCATTGTAAACTCCGACCTCGGCTTTACGCCCAACAACGACGGCAAGATAATACGCATAAACATACCTCAGCTCACTGAAGAGCGCCGTAAAGAAATTGTAAAGCTCGCCAAGAAGTACGCAGAGGAGAGCAAGGTCGAGATTCGCAACATCAGGCGCGACGTAAACGAAGCGGCCAAAAAACTCGAAAAAGATAAAGAGCTGACGCAGGACGAGCTTAAAAAGACGCTCGCAGAGATCCAGGACGCAACCGACGCTCAGATAAAGAGCGTAGAAGAGATACAAGGGCGCAAAGAGGCCGACATAATGGCGGTCTGACCCCGCCTCCGTACCGCTCTTAGCCCCACAACCCACGCTGTACCGTAATCGCATAACCACAGTAGAGGCCTCACGCCCTCTGCGCGGAGCTCGCTTTAATACTCACTCTGACCTTTCGCTGCCACTTGAATTTTTCCTCTCTATATGATATTCAATAACTTCTGATACTGTAGCAGCAAAGGCCTCTTTTAAGAGCCCCGTCCGGCGCTACTTTCAAACTGAACTACGGCCTGAAGCACGAAGCAGGCCCACGGCTATAACAAGGTATGGACTCTATGTCTACAGTAGATAAAAAGATGCCCCGCCACATCGCCATTATCATGGACGGCAACGGCAGATGGGCTAAAAAGCGTATACTCAACAGGATTAACGGCCACCGCAAGGGCGTGGACGTTGCCCGCGATACGGTTACGCAGTGCGCGGAACTCGGCATAGAGTGCCTTACGCTCTACACCTTCTCCAAAGAGAACTGGAAGCGTCCGGCTGTTGAGGTAGGGCTTCTTATGAAGATGCTCGAACGCCACCTGAGAGCCGAGGAGGAGACGCTTGTAAAGAACAACATACGCTTTTCTCCCATCGGAAATATAACGGATCTGCCTGAAAGCGTGCAGAAAGTAGT
>JADFVP010000114.1 GCA_015222595.1 Pseudomonadota bacterium | reverse complement strand
GCGACGGCGTCGTGCTCGACGCACAGAGGCTCTCTAAAGAGAGCAGAGTCGGACTTACCATAGAGGCGCCGCTGTTGCCGCTCTCCGAAGAGATGAAGAGGTACATGGGCGGCTGTTCGGAAGCAGAAAAGGCCGGGCTCAAAATGGCGCTAACCGGCGGCGAGGACTACGAGCTTCTCTTTACGGCCAAGAGAGAAGACAGAGAGCGCATCGCGGAGATAGCCGCCAAGATGAAGCTCCGAATAACCGTTATCGGTTCCGTCACCACAGAAGCCTCTGCCTCGTCTGCCAATGCCTCGTCTAACGAAACTCCCGGTGTGCGCGTAACAGACGGCTCCGGCAAAGAGGTTACTATTGCACGCACCGGCTACACGCACTTCTAAAAGCGCTCCCTCTAAATGCGCTTCTTCTAATCGCGCTTCTTCTAATCGCGCCTCCCCACTCTACTCAACGCACCCGATATTGCCTCTGAAAGCACTCTAAAAAGAAGGCGCTAATGGGCTCCGTAGGCCTAAAGCTAGTGGAATAAAAGACCGATAACATGGTAGATGCAAATTTTTATTAACCAATAAACGGAAGACTTCAATGCAGATAAAAGTCTCTATCGGCAACAAGTTCATCTTGGGCTTCATAGCAGTGGTCGCGGTTGCGGCCTTCATACCCGGAACTATAGAGAAGAGCGGGGTCGTGGAGTGGGTGCGCCAACCGCTCAGTTTCCTCACGGCCATCGTCATCGGCCTGATACTCGGCGCGTTCTTCACGCGCTCCTTCACCAGGCACGTCAACCACATTACCGAAACGGCCCGCAGAATAAGCATCGGAGACCTGACGCGAAGAGGCCCGATGAACGAGAAGCCGCCGCTCTTTGCCGACGAGACCGTGGACTTGGAACTCGCCGTTGTCTCGATGAACGAGAGCCTCAGGAGCCTCGTAGAGCAGATAAACAAGACGGTCGGCAACTTAGGAGACGCGCAACAGTCGATCTCCACCGTTGTGGCCAAGGGGCACGAGACCTCCAAGGCCGTTATCACAGGAACGTCGAGCATCTTCGCAGGAGCGCTTGAGCAGGCCAACCACATCGGAGAGGCCGCTTCCACCGTAAAGAGCATGGCCGAGCTTGCCGACGAAGTCGGCACAAAGGTCACCGAAGGGGTAAACTCTTCGCAGAAGGTCAACACCATGGTCCAGAAGGGCGCAACTTCCGTTACCTCGGCGATGGAGAAGATGGAGTCTATCTTCGGCGACATCGAAAAGAACGAACGCGCCTCTATCCGCCTGCAAGAGAAGATAAACGACATTCCGAAGGTCTTGGACGTCATAACCCACATCTCGCGCCAGACCGATCTGCTGGCCCTTAACGCCACTATCGAGGCCTCGAAGGCCGGAGAGCACGGCAGAGGCTTTGCGATGGTCGCTGAAGAGGTTCGCCGCTTCGCCGACAATACCAACGACTCGGTTCAGGACGTCTCGCTGCTCGTAAAAGAGATTCGCATTGAGGTGGAACGAGTCGTCACTGCGGCCTCCGAGGGCGCGGCCAACCTAAAGGGCGGCCGAGAAGATCTCAGAAAGATCCGTGATATACTCTCAGACATTACCGACTACACTGCCGAGGTCGCCGAGAAGGCCACGCTGATCTTAAGCCTTACGCACCAGCAGAAGGAGAAGGCCGGCCGCACGGTCGAGATAACCACAGAGGTGGCGCGCATAGCCAAAGAGAACGTACAGTCCACCGAAGAGGTTGAGGCGGCGGTCGAGCGCCACGGAGAGACCGTGAAGGCCACTATGGCGGCCTCCGACAGGCTTGCAGAGAGGTCGAAAGATCTCGTTAAGGTCGTCTCACGCTTTGTGCTCGACAACAAGGCAGGGTAGAGGGAGCCGTAGATGAGCGACACTCTTATATTCGAGGCCGACGGACGCCTCTTCGGTTTCGAGACCGGCTCTGTCTACAAGATACTGGAGACCGAGAGAATCTACTTTCTGCCCGGCCAGTCGGGCCCCGTTACCGGAATTGTAACTCTTAGCGGAGTACCGGTTACCGTGCTCGACACCTTCTCGCTCCTGTCGGTTACGCCCGACGCTGCTATAGTAGAAGACAGAGACTACGGAACCGAAGGAGCAGACGACAGGCCGGAGACCGAGTTCCACCGGATAATAATCCTCAGTGACGGTGCTCAGCTACTCGGCTTCGACATCGGCTCTTCGGAAATCTCTTTTGTCTGGGATGAACAAAGCAGAGCTAAGGTCGGCGCCCAAGCCGACACCGATGAAACGGACAGGCCCGACAGACAAAGCTCGCCGGGCACGCTCGGAGCTACTGAAGAGACTCAGGCGACAAGCAAAGAGAACGAAATCAAAGAGAAGATAGACGTACGCGGGCGCCCCATAGAGTCAATAGACTGGCTCCCGTACTTCGACATTGCAGCAGAGATTCTATCAACGGAGAGTGCCAATGGCTAAGAGCGTTATCGTCGTGGACGACACATACTTCTACCGAGAGAGTATGAAGGACATCTTGAAAGAGGCCGGATACAACGTGATAGCCGAGGGGGTCGACGGGGCCGAGGGCGTTGAACTCGTGCGTGAGCACGAGCCGGACCTTGTGGTGCTCGACGTGGTTATGCCGAAGCTCTCCGGGCTCGAAGCCGCAAAGAAGATTATGGAACTGGGGCTAAAGACCAAGATAGTTATCTGCTCGAGTCTGTCGCACGAACCGATGGTCGATGAGGCGATCACGGCCGGGGCGAGCGCGTACCTCACCAAGCCGCTCGAAGAGGAGATCATCGTCAGAGAGCTGAAGAAGGTCATGGGCGAGACCGAGTAGACTGAAGGCGAGTAGCCCGGGCGCACGCACGCACCAAAAGGATCTCCGCGCACCCGAAAGCAGACAACCTCAAAGCAGCTCCTTAATAGACACTTCCCTTTATGGACACATCCCTTTATGGACACTTCAAAGTATAAAAAGATCTACCTCGAAGAGGCGCATACCCATCTCTCTGGCATAGAGAGCGCGCTCTTAAGTCTCGGCACGGCCCCTGACGAAGTCGACCACCTGGGACACGACTCAACAATAGACAACCTCTTCAGGCACTACCACACGCTTAAGGGCATGAGCGCCTCAATGGGCTACGACGCTCCCAAGGAGCTTGCCCACGTGCACGAGAGCCTGCTCTCTAAGCTGCGCGAGGGCGAGATATCCGTAACGGACTCTCTTGTAGAGACGCTCCTGGACGGCTTCGACGTCTTAAAGGAGCTTATCTCCATAGTCGAAGAGGAGTCCGACCGTACGGTAGACTGTACCGAACTGATAAAGAGAGTTGAGGCGGCAGGCGAGCCCGCCCCCGAAGAGTCCTCAGAAAGGGCAGCCCCAGAATCAGCCACCGCAGCAGCCACCGGAACATCCAAGGAACCTCTGCAGCCGGAGCCTCAGCCGCGCTCAAATGGAGAGAGCCCAGCGCGCCAGTTGCGTCTGTCCAAGACAATGAAGGTAGAGTCGAGCGTCTTTGACGAGCTTCTGACCACGGTCGGAGACCTCTACATGGAGCTGTCGAGCTTTAGAAACACGAGTTCGACATCCGGCACGCCCGGCACAATAGCCTTTAAAGACTCGGTCTTCTCATTCGGTAAGACCTTAAAGCGACTCCACACCTCGATACTAACAGCCCGCATGCTGCCGGTTGCGAGCCTCACCGAAGCATTGCCAAGAGTAGTGCACGACCTTGCCAGAAGCCTCGGCAAAGAGGTAGAGCTTCGCGTAGAGACCGGCAACATAAGCCTCGACCGCTCCATACTCGAAAACCTCGGCGGGCCCCTGCTCCACATAATAAGAAATTCCGTTGACCACGGAATTGAGCTGCCCGAAGAGCGCACCGGGGCCGGAAAGCGACCGCGAGCGCGCATAACGCTAAGAGCGTACCCGAAACGGGAGCAGGTGGTCGTAGAGATCGCCGACGACGGGCGCGGAATGGATGTTGAGCGCATAAAGGCCAAGGCAAAGAGTGCCGGTTACAGTCTGGAGCAGCTAAGCGCAATGACACGGTCCGAACTCCTTATGCTCGTCTGCATTCCGGGCTTCTCGACCAGCGCCGAGGTCACGGAGACCTCCGGGCGCGGAGTCGGCATGGATGTGGTAAAGAACTCCATAGAGGCCATAGGCGGCACGCTCGCCATAGACTCAACCGAAGGCGCCGGCACGACAATAACCATGGAACTGCCGCGTACCACAGCCATCATCAAGGCGCTCTTCGTCAGCCTCTCTGACGAACTCTTTCTGATACCGATCTCAAAGGTCATGCGGGTCGTGGAGGCGAGCGCCGTTGAGGTCGGGTCCGGCACATACACCATAGACGACATTGAAGTGCCGCTGGTCTCTCTTGCCCCTGCCCTCGGCATAGAAAACGACACTAAAAAAGAGCAGTATGCTATTGTTATCGTAGAGGCCGACCGGACTATAGACGAAGCGGACTCCGGCACACAAGGGCCTGCACTTGCAGGCATAGTGGTAGACGACTTCGGCCTTGAGATAGACGCCTACATAAAGCCGCTCTCCCCCCCGATGACGCACCTGCCGGGGGTTTCGGGCATTACGGTCACCGGAGACGGCAGGCCTGTCTTTCTCGTAGACGTGGCGCAGGTGACAAGTTCCGAGAGAAGATAACGGGCCCGGGTGTGTGACTAAGAGCATCTATCAGACGACTGGGTAGACGACTGGGCAGACCATCAATACGCTTAACAGGCCTTCAAAACAGATAATAGAAGAGAAGCAGATAAAAAGATGAACGAAGAGAGCATAAAGAGCCTGCTCGCCTCCGTCGCCTCGGGCAGAACCGGGGTGGAGAGCGCGTTAAAAAAGCTTAAGAGCCTGCCGTACGAAGAGCTTGAGTACGCAACGGTAGACACGCACAGGGCGCTAAGGCAGGGCCACCCGGAGGTTATCTACGGCGAGGGCAAGACCGTAGCGCAGATTACGGGCATTGTATCCGGCATGGTAAAGCGCAAGGAGAACGAGCTGGTAACCCGCCTTGACGCTACAAAAGCAAAGCAGCTCAAAAGAAAATTTCCGAAGGCGAAGTACAACGCCACGGCCCGAACCCTTTTCATAAAGTCGCACCCGATAAAAATAAACGGGCGCGGCACGGTGCTGATAGTAAGCGCCGGAACCTCCGACATTCCTGTTGCCGAAGAGGCCGCAGTAACGGCCGAGTGCATGGGCAATAAGGTGGAACGGCTCTTCGACGTAGGAGTGGCCGGGCTCCACAGGCTGCTCTCAAAGCACAAGAGTCTGACAGAGGCCAACGTTTTGGTGGTGGTCGCCGGGATGGAAGGCGCGCTGCCTAGCGTCGTAGCCGGGCTTGTAGCGCGTCCTGTGGTCGCGGTGCCGACTAGCGTCGGGTACGGGGCCAACCTCGGCGGGCTGACTACGATGCTCGCAATGCTCAACTCTTGCGCTTCGGGAGTCAGCGTAGTCAATATCGACAACGGCTTCGGTGCGGCTTATGTCGCGAGCCTGATAAATAAGAAGTAGAGCGAGAGTACCTTGCAAAATAAAAAAACGCTATTTATAGATACCCCGATGGGGATAAGCGGCGACATGTTCTTAGGCGCGATGATAGACCTCGGCGTTAAAGAGACCGAGATCATCCGCGAGATAAGAAAACTGCCTATCGACCCTAAAGAGATAGACGTCAAGGTCGCGCGCGCCTCGCGCCACTCCATCTCTGCGGTGACCTTCAAGGTACGCATTCAAGAGAGCACCCACCACAGGACGTTCAAAGATATTAAGAAGATGATAACCGGCAGCAAGCTCGGCAAAGAGGTAAAAGCCACGAGTATCGCTATCTTTAAGGCTATCGCGGTCGGCGAAGGCAAGGTCCACAATATCTCCCCGGAGAAGGTCCACTTTCACGAGGTCGGCGCAATAGACTCGATAATAGATATAGTCGGCGCGGCGGTGGCCTTCCATATAATAGCCCCTCGGCGCGTAGTCTCCACGCCCGTGCCGCTCGGCACAGGGTGGAGCAATACCATGCACGGCAGACTGCCGGTACCGACTCCGGCAACGCTCGAGATACTGCGTGGCGTGCCGGTTGCCGCGTCGAGTGCGCCCTTCGAGCTTACTACCCCCACCGGGGCCGCCATACTAAAGACGATTACCGACGACTACTCGGCCATGCCCGCGATGACTATAGAGAGTGTCGGCTACGGCGCGGGCAAGAAGGATTTTAAAGGGGCGGCCAACGTGCTCCGGCTCGTTACGGGCTTTTCGGCTCTGCCCCCGAAAGATGGCGACGCTTCAGGGGCCGATTCGCCTAAGGGTTCGCCCAAAATAGAAAACCTCTGGATGCTGGAGACCAACGTGGACGACATGACCGCAGAGGTCGCAGGGTATCTTATGGAGCGCCTCTTCGACGCTGGTGCGCTCGACGCCTACTACACGCCCGTGCAGATGAAGAAGTCTCGTCCGGGGCTCTTGATAAGCGTGCTCTCCACAGAAGAGTTACGGGCCGGGCTGACGGAAATACTCTTTACTGAGTCGACCACAATAGGGCTCAGAGCAACACCGGTCGAGCGAGCGGCCCTGGAACGAAAGTCCATAAAGGTCAGTTCCGGCTACGGGCGCGTATCGGTAAAGGTATCTACTCTTAATGGTAAAATGGTAAGCATAGAGCCCGAATACGAGGAGTGCCGCGCTATAGCTAAGAGCAAAGGCGTGGCGCTAAAAGAGGTTATGGCCGGAGCCTCGGCAGCGGCAAGGCGCTCGCTCAACAAGCGCTGATATGCTTTGACTATCTCTTTGCTTCTGATATAATACGCTAACCTCTTTTTTTCTCTCTCAACTCGTTTCGTCTGTTTTTTTTCAGGGTCGCGGCACAAGGCCGCCAAGAAAGAGTCCACTTTTTCAAGGTCTTTTATGCTAATACGCTGCTGGGGTTCAAGAGGCTCAATAGCCGTTTCAGGTAAAGAGTACCTGAAGTATGGCGGAGACACGGCCTGCATAGAGGTTGTCGGAGAAGGCGGCGACACTCTGATACTCGATGCCGGAACCGGCATACGCAGGCTCGGAACCGAGCTGATGAAACGGCGCAAAAAAGAGATCCACCTGCTCCTGACGCACGCCCACTGGGACCACCTCTCCGGCTTTCCGTTCTTCAAGCCTATCTACAGCACAAAGTTCGATATTAAGGTCTACGGCCCGCAAGAGACACAGGCCTCGCTAAAGAGGATCGTCTCAAAGACCATGGCCTCGCCGTACTTTCCCGTCGAGCTAGACGCCATTAGCGCAGACATCTCCTTTCTCGGCATGGGCAACAAAGACTACTCGATCGGCTCATTCAACATAAACACCATACCGATAAGCCACACGAACGAGGGCGTTGGCTACAGGCTCGAAGAGGGTGGCCGCTCCTTCGTCTTTCTGACCGACAATGAACTGAAGCACACGCACCCCACTGGCGTCACCTACTCCGAGTACGTAGAGTTCGTGCGCGGGGCCGACATACTCTTTCACGACGCCGAGTTCAAGAAGAGCGAGTACCGCCATACAGAGGGCTGGGGCCACTCGGTCTTTACCGATACGGTCGCTCTTGCGCTCGACGCCGGGGTAAAGTCTCTGGGGCTCTTCCACCACAACCAGGAGCGGACCGACAAAGAGATAGACGCCATGGTAAAGGAGGCGAGAGAACTCATAAGAAAGAAGGGTAAGAAGATGAAGTGCTTCGCTGTTGCTCAGGACATGGAGATAGAACTCTAGGGCTTTGCTTGTAAAAAGAGCAATGGCGAATACGCGGCAACTAATACAAAGACAGGCCGAAAAAAACAGAAGCGGAGACCGAAAGACGGTCGCCGCTTTTTTTGTGCGTTCTGTTAATTGTACTGCCCGGCCTATGGCCGGTTACTTGCTATTGATAATCTCTTCAGGAATACCGTACCCGGTGGCCTCGGTCTTTAATTTCTCAAGCTCCTGTTTCACCTCTATAAGAAGAGCCTTGTCTTCAGGCAGGTCGCGTTTGTTCTCTTTGTAACGCGCGGTCTCGTCGGCGCCGAAGACCTGCCCGAAGCGTCTGCCGCCCTCAAAGACCTTTATATACTCTTCCATATTCTTGTTGTTCCGCTCAAGCCACTCGATCTTGCCGTTTAGCCGCTCGAACTCATCGGTCCACCACTCGAACGACTCGCCGCCGTAGAGTTCAATGCCGCGAGTCTCTTCATATCCGTCATCAGAAAAGTCGTCCGAATAACCTGGGCTTGTCCTCGTCCCCCCTCTACTCTCGGCACCGGGCCGAGATACGGTGGGAAGCGTCTCTACCGAGCGCCTCTTGTCTCTTGGAACCTTGTGGAGGTCGTCGGTAACATGGAGCGTACCCTCGGCGTCGCGCCACTTATAGAGTTCTGCTTCCGATGCAACGGGCAGAGTCAGCGCAAAAGAGATGAGTATCACGGTTACCGGAAAGAACAGTAGTCTCGGTCTTAATGGCATATCATCGCTCCTAAAAGGTCTGTTTCACACACTTTAAAGAGGGCTACCTCTCCACCTGGTGACTAAGAGAAGTATACTCCAGCAAAAGAGCGTAGTCAAACCACAACTTGGTCCGAGGCCTACTCTCCATAGGTCCGCACCTTTATCCCGACGCCGTCGGTACTCACCTCTACCGCGCCGTCGAGGTCTGTTCTATAGACCCGCGCGCCCGCCTCTCTGTACTCATTCAGAGGGCCTCTGTGCGGAAAGCCGAAGGGGTTGTACCGGCCTGAGGAGACCACCACAACGTCGGGCTTTACGGCTGCTAAAAATCCAGGCGTTGAGGAAGTCGAGCTACCGTGGTGCGGGGCCTTCAAGACGGTAGAGGCCGCTTGTTTTATACCGGCCCTTTCAACAAGCCCTCTCTCGCCTTCGGCCTCTATGTCTCCGGTAAAGAGAAAACTGACGTCTTTGTACGCGACGCGCAGCACCAATGACGAGTCATTAAGACTGGGGCCGTTGCCGCCATTTGACAAGAGCGGCGAGAGCACGGTAACGGTAACGCCGTCTGCGCCTTCTACCTGAACAGACTTGTCGCCTCCGCCAGCCGTACCAAGACCGAACGCCGCAACCTTAACCTCCACGCCCTTTGCGTGCAGAGTGTCGAGCAGCTCTTCGGCCTTACCGACTCCGTTCCACCAGAACTGGCCAACGTCGAAGTTCTCTGCAATGTACACAAGCCCGCCGGAGTGGTCGTGCTGCGCGTGGCTAAGAACCATGTAGTCTATTCTCTCAATGCTCTTTCGCCACAGAAGCGGCGCCACTATAGTGCGGCCCGGATCGAACTCCGTGTAGTAGAAGCCGCCGCCGTCCACCAGCATGGTCGCGCCCCCCGGAAACTCTATAAGGGCGCTGTCGCCCTGCCCGACGGAGAGGAACGTAACGCGAAGCTCTTTGCCGAACTCTTTGGCCACCGCCGGATAAAGAGAGCTTGCACAAAGGAGACAGAGAATAACCGGCGCGGCAATTCTATAAAGACGAGCGCGAGGCCAGCTGAGAAGTGCCAGGATCAGAAGATAAAAGAGTACGACCGCACCCCACCAAGGTGTAGCGACGCGAACCGAGGCCCAGGGGAAAGCCGCAAAGAGAGAGACCACCGCTAAAAGCAGAGAAAGCAGAACGTCAGCAACAGAGAAGAGAACACCTGCGAGCGTGGACGACAGGGCCGAGAAGAGTGAGCCTGCAAGGAGCACCGGAACCGCTACGCCGGTAACGGGAATTGCCAACAGGTTTGCGCCGAGCGTTACAGTCGAAATTCTGTTGAAGTGTAAGGCAACCAGAGGCAACGTGCCGAGAGTTGCCGAGGCCGAGATAATAAGAGCCGCTACAGCCCAACGGCGCAGGCGACTCGAGTACCGCGTTAGCAGGCCCGCGCCGAGAAGGAGCCGGGCGGTTCCGGTCGCCGACTCGTCGCCACCGAAGTACCTGTCGGCAAGGCGCTTTAGAGGCGGGGCAATCAGTATGATTCCGGCCACGGCAGCGAAACTCAATTGAAATGAAATCTCGTAGAGCGCAGAGGGGTCTAAGAGCAGTATCGCGAGCGCGGCGAGCGCGAGCACGTTCAGGTACTCTTTGCCCCTGCCTACAACGATGCAAAGAACGTAGACCGAGAGCATGATTACGGCGCGCATGGTAGAGTGCGGAAACCCGGCGACCCCGGCGTACAGAAGCGCAGGGGCTATTGAGGCTACCGCCGCAACCTTCTTCACATTGAGCGCGAGCATAAGGGAGTCGGACCGCTTCAGTATGAAGAGAACAAGCAAGTATGAGAGGAAGGCCACGGTTCCGACATGCAGCCCGGAGATTGCCAGGAGGTGCGAAGTGCCTGTGGCCGCAAAGGCCTCTCTGGTGGCTGCCGAGACCCCGGCCTTGTCTCCCACTGCAAGGGCCTTCATAATGCCGGGGTTGTCGTACCGCTGGCCATCGATAAAGGCGACAAGGCGCTCTCGTGCCGACTCAATGCTTCTTTGCAGGTTTTGTACGAGCCCGTTATCCGTCCCCGGAGCCACCTTAACGAAGAGACCGGGGTGCGAGACAGAGCCCGTAACGTATATAGAGCGCGACGCAAGCCGGGTTTTATAGTCGTAGCCTCCGGGGTTGGAGAAACTGTACGGCTCTTTCAGGGAGCCGAGCACGCGCACGGAGTCGCCCCGGCCGATACCTTCAAGCCCGGACCGAACACTGAGCTGCACGCGCCCGGTAGCGTCCCTCCACTGTCCGCCGTTGTTTATTCTCTCGACCTCGACCACTACAGTAGAGCGTCCTTGTCTGTACTCCGGAGCTTTGGCAACCACCGCTTCAAAATCGACCGAGACCGGCCTTACACCCTCGGCCATACGGCCCCCTGGAGCGGAGTTCTGTCGCAGGTGCTCCAGAATATGCACCCTCTCTGTGTCGAAGTCTATTTGGTGATTTAGAGCAGGCAGAATAAAGAGCGCGCCTAAAAAGAGGAACGGCAGGGCTGTTACGCAAGAGCTAAAAAAGGGGCTTAAACCGGCACTGTTGCGACTGGAGCGCAGGTGCATGAATAGAAGCAGCGCGCAGGAGAGAACAAAGAGCGCGACAAAAAGCAGAGCAGAGTGCGGGAACCGCTCGCCTGCAAGTATGCCGACAATAAAAGAGAAGAGAACAGGAAGGAGCGGACGCATTTTTCCCTTACACCCTGAATAGACAGCCCTAGTAGGCCTTCACTTGTTGAAACGATCAGCGCTGATAATAGTACAGACAGCGTTGAATTCATAGTGAATTAGGGTGCAGAGATCCGAAAATTCCACTGCACTCCATAGGAGGCGTGCTATACTGCACTTCGATTGAGACAGAGCCCGAGCTTCTCTAACAAATGAAAAGCAGCAGACAAGGACAATTTTAGATGGCAGCAGAGATAATCTTATGGTTGATGGCCGTGCTTTTGATTGTGGCCGGGGTGGCGGGGCTCGTGCTTCCGGCGTTGCCCGGCGCGCCGATACTCTTTGGCGGCCTCTTTTGCGCTGCCTGGGCCGAAGGCTTTGCGTACGTCTCCACGGGCACTCTTGTGGCTCTCGGCGTTATAGCCGTGCTGACCTACCTTGTGGACTTTGCCGCAGGCGCCTTTGGTGCCAAGAAGTTCGGGGCCTCGCGCCGCTCGGTAATAGGCGCGGTAATAGGCTCTATTGTCGGAATCTTTTTCGGTATTCCGGGCCTTATTGTCGGCCCCTTCGTCGGCGCGGTCGCAGGCGAGCTGACCGTTCGGGCCGATATGAGGGCAGCAGGACGCGCCGGGATCGGCGCGACCATAGGGCTTGCCAT
>JADFVP010000113.1 GCA_015222595.1 Pseudomonadota bacterium | reverse complement strand
GATAATATCTTCATCATCCATAACCAGAACTTTTCCCTCTTGTTGCACTCTATCGTCTCCCTGCTTATACTGTTCAGCCACTGTTTCGACTCCCGGAAGGTAGAGACTGAATACCGAACCCTTACCCTCCTTCGACTCGACCGTTATACAGCCGCCGTGCTTTCTAACCACCGAATACGAGACCGCAAGCCCAAGCCCGCTGGCTCGCTCCTTTGTCGTAAAGAACGGATCGAAGAGTCTCGGAATGTTCTCTTCCGGTATGCCTGTACCGTGATCGACTATATCTATCTTAACATACTTTCCGGGCTCAAGCGGCGGGACCTCACCCGCGGCAACAGTAATATTGGCCCCGTGAAGCTCTACAGTGCCCCCCTCCGGCATGGAGTGGGCCGCATTTAACATAAGATGCTCTACTGCCTGGCCTATCATCACCTCGTCAACCTCTACGCCCCAGAGCTCCTCCGGCAGGTCGGAGTTCAGCTCTATGTCGTGCTCAGCGAGCAGAATTTTCGAGGTGCTGTAGATCAACGGGCCTACCTCTGCATGCTCCTTTATCATCACGTCACCGCGAGAGAAGGTCAAGAGCTGGCGAGTGACTATCTTGGCCCGCTCCGCAGCACGCTCTATGTCGTCGAGCAGCGACCAGACCTTGTGGTCACTCTTCAGGTAGGCCTTGGCAATGGAGGCGTTGCCGAGAACGCCGAGAAGAACGTTGTTGAACTCATGCGCAATGCCGCCGGCAAGCGTGGCAACGGTTTCGAGCTTTTTTGCTCGTAAAAGCTCGCCCTCCATCCTCTTTCTCTCCGTAATGTCGGTGGAGATACCGCAGATAGCGCCCGACATCGACGGCAAGGGGAACTTTACGGTGAGAAATATCTGCTCCGTGCCGTCGGGGTGCTCTATTACCTCTTCGAAGGTCTGGGAAACCCCGCTCTCAAGCGCCAGAACATCGTTCACCCTGAACCTGTCGGCAACCTCCTTCGGCAACATGTCGTAGTCGGTAAGCCCGACAGGTTCTTTTCCCTTGAAGCCCGGCATGTTCGCGAGCCACCTGTTCACAAAAAGGAACTTGCCGCACGAATCCTTTATATAGATCGCGGCGTTACAGTTGTCCATTATCGCTTCCAAGAGTTCAGTACCCTGCTTCCGCTCACTCTCGTAGCGAAGCCGTTCGAGTTCGAAACCGGCCCTCAAGGCAAAGACCGTAAAGATGGTGCGGTAGAACTCGACCTCCTCTATAGCACTGGTATCAAAGGCATTCAGGATACCGAGCACAACCCCTTTGGAGTCCACAAGCGGTATGCCGACGTACGACTCTATTTCCATTTTCTCAAAGTATATATCATCAGGAAAGAGTTCACGGGCATTGACAGGATGAAGGCATAGACCGGTACCGACCACATCTTTGCACGGCGTGCCTGTAAGGTCGTACTCAAAGTTCTCGGCTATCTCTCCGTTGGCAAAGAAAGCGAGTGTCCTTGCTCTGCTCTGCTCCTCATCGACCACCTCGGCAACCATTGCGTATCTGAAGCCGAGCGTATCTGCGAGCTTCTTTAAAAGAAGCCTGAAAAAATCGACGCCTTCGGAGGTAGATGTCTCTTTCAGTATAGAGAGCAGGGTGTCGTTTACCGCCTTGAACCTCTCGCCTGCATCTATCGAGACAGCGGGGTACTTTGCCGAGGGCTCGCATGCCCCCGGAGTAGCGTCCGGAGTACTCTCTTTTTTCGTCTCTTTCTTGCTCATCATTACCTGAAATCTAAAAAATTAATACTGCGCATTATAGTCACCCCGTTACCGGCCTGTCGAGTGTTCGGTACTGTATCGCCTCTGAAACATGGGCGAGAGTAATGTCAGGGACACCTTCAAGGTCGGCAATGCTGCGCGCGACCTTCAAGACCCTGGTGTAGGCTCTGGCCGAGAGCCCAAGCCTCTCAACCGCCGTCTCTAGCAGGTCTCTGGAGTCTCTCTCTAGTCGGCAAAAGAGGCGAATATCTTGAGGTTCCATACGGCTATTGGAGTAGACCTCGGTGCCTTCGAACCGGGTTGCCTGCACTCTGCGCGCGCGGTCCACACGCTCCTTTACGGCCTCCGAACTCTCTGCGCGCGTATCGTCGTCAAGCTCGGCAAAACGGACTGAGGGCACGTCGCAGTGAATATCTATGCGGTCGAGCAACGGGCCCGATATTCTGCTCCGGTAGCTCTGCACCTGCACGGGCGAACAGGTACAGTCGCGCTTAATGTCTCCAAGGTAGCCGCAAGGGCACGGGTTCATGGCCCCTACGAGCATAAAAGATGACGGATAGGCGACCGAGACCATTGCTCTGGCTATGGTGACCCTGCCGTCTTCGAGCGGGGTTCTGAGCACCTCCAGAACGGCCCTTCTGAACTCTGGAAGCTCGTCGAGAAAGAGCACGCCGTTGTGCGCAAGACTCACCTCTCCGGGGCGCGGCACGCGGCCGCCGCCGGTAAGGCCAACGTCGGAGATCGTATGGTGCGGAGCCCTGAAGGGCCTCTCCATAACGAGTCCTTCGTCTCTGTCGAGCACTCCTGCTACGCTCTGGATCTTTGTTACCTCTATCGCCTCGTCGAGCGAAAGATCCGGCAGTATGGTCGAGAGCCTGCGCGCCAGCATCGTTTTGCCCGATCCGGGGGGGCCGACCATCAGCACGTTGTGCCCGCCTGCGGCCGCAACCTCAAGGGCGCGCTTTACGTGCGCCTGCCCCTTTACATCCGCAAAGTCCGCCGCGCCGTCGCGCACTACCGGCCTGTATATGGCAGGGTCGAAGAGCACGGGCTCTAACTCAAGATTACCGTTAAGAAACTCAACCACTTCAGAGAGAGTGCTGACTCCGTAAACAGTAACGCCGTCTACCACCGAGGCTTCTCTGGAGTTCTCCTTCGGGAGTATCAGCTTCTTCTGACCCCCGCCTGCGTCCCTTGCGCAGACCGCAACAGGCAACGCGCCGCGTACCGGCTTTATTCTGCCGTCCAGAGACAGCTCTCCGACTATCACGTACTCGGAGAGCGAAAGGGACTCTATTACCCCCTCGGCCGCCAGAATTCCGAGCGCAACCGGCAGGTCGAAGTTCGTACCCTCCTTCTTGATGTCGGCTGGTGCGAGGTTTACGGTTATCCGTTTTGCCGGAAAGGAGTAACCTGAGTTCTTAATGGCCGACTTTACGCGGTCGCGGCTCTCCTTGATAGCGTTGTCGGGCAGCCCCACGGTAGAGAAGGAGGGCAGACCTCTGGCGGTATCTACCTCGACCTCGACCATGTAGGCGTCTATGCCGAGCACTGCGCTTGAGTACAGATTCGCAAGCATACTAGTCCGTGTAATAAAGGCTTAACAAATATTCCTGAAAACCGGGCACATGAGCCGACCTGGATGCAGAATCTCTTGCGGTCATACTGCAAGGAGCAGTATCCGAGTCTCTCTTGTGTCCGACTTATCCTGTAAAGTGAAGTACCAACCTGTAGAAGTGAACGACACACAAACAACACAACAGGTTGACTCTATTACCTTCGTAACATACTCCAAAGACCAAGTATAGTTAAAAATAGATAACATTTTACATCGTTAACCAAAGGGTGTACAGTGGCGCGTCCGAAAGTATAGCGAAGGATGTGACATGTAATATAGCGTGTATGTATCGGCCCGCTAAGTCCGGTATACATGCTACGGTGGAGAAGAGGAGGGAAACTTAGGGTTAGCTATTGCTAGTCTCAACAAAGGCACGGCAAGAGCGCACAAAACCGGGCGCAAAGGCCGGGTTGGAGGCGAAGTGGAGGTGGGTATACCCGGCAACGGTCTGCTTGTAGAGGTAGCCGTCGAAACCGCCGGAGCCGTTCTTATCGCTCGGCTCCAAGACAAAGGCCCTTTCAGTGCCCCTCTTCGAACCCGTAATGCGCGAGTAGTGGTACTCGTGGCCGCGCACTCTCTCGCCAACACTCAGGAACGGGAAAGCATCTGTGGCAGCTACCTCGCGGTAGCCGAGCGCGGTGCGTCTTTTGGTCATCTCTATATTGAATGGAAAGAGGCCGGCCAACGCCGAGACCTCACCGCCCTTGGGCCCCTCGCCCCCCTGTCCTATAGACTTAAGCGAAGCACAGAGGTAGATAAAGCCGCCGCACTCGGCGAGCATCGGCATGCCGGACTCTGCGGCGCTTCTAATCTCGTCCATAAGCGCGGAGTTTGCAGCAAGTTCTCTGCTGTGCAGCTCAGGGTATCCGCCGCCAAGGTAGATACCTCCTATGGAGCGCGGCAGGGACTGAGACTTTAGAGGTGAGAAGTTTACGAGCCGCGCTCCGGCCTCTTCTAACCGGTCGAGGTTCTCCTGATAGTAGAACGAAAAGGCTTTGTCGCGCGCAACCGCTATGCGCACGCCCTTTAACGCTGATACAGGAGCCGAAGCTTTTACCGCCTTACGGCCCTTCTTGTGGGCTAGCTTCCGATCTAATGAAGCGGACGGCTTTACTCTAAGGGCACGCAGGAGCCGGTCTATATCAACGCCCTGCTCTACCGCTCTTGTGGCAGCGCGAACAAAGGCGCGCCACTCTTTGCGCTCAATCTCTTCGTTGGTCACGAGCCCCAAGTGGCGGCTCGGCATCTTGAGCCTCTCGTCCCTTCTAACGCAGCCTAAGAGCGTAACGCCCTTGATGCTTCTAACGGAATCTTCTAAAATAGCCGCGTGGCGATCGGACCCGACCCTGTTGAAGATAACGTACTTTACACGCAGATCGGGGTCAAAGTCCGAAAAGCCCTTGACGACCGCCCCTGCGCTCGTGGCGGCCCGCCCGGCGTCTACCACCAGCAGCACAGGCTTTGCCAGAACTTTAGCAAGGTGGGCCGTAGAGCCTTCCGGCGACACTTCGGGTGACACTTCGCTAGAGAGAGACCCACAGGTCAATTTCCCCTTACCGGTAGGGCCGGTGAACTTACCCTTACCGGCACTGCCGGTAAACTTTCCATCGAAGAGGCCCATCACACCCTCTATAATAGAG
>JADFVP010000112.1 GCA_015222595.1 Pseudomonadota bacterium | reverse complement strand
GGGGGGGGTGTCTATTTTAAAGCAGAGCAGCGATAGATATGAGAACTGGAAGTGGCATGCAAGCAGGATTGGTCTGCTGCTCTTTGTCACCACGGCCTTTGGCGTCATAGGTCTCATGATAGTCGAGGGCTGGTCATTTCTCGATGCCCTCTACATGACGATACTCACCATCTCTACAGTCGGCTACTCAGAGGTGCATCCGCTTCACCCTGCGGGCCGAATCTTTGTAATAGTTCTTATCGTTCTTGGCGTAACCACATTCCTTTATATTATAACGAGCATTGGAGAGTTCTTGGTCTCAGGTCAGTTCTCCGGGGCCTTAGGGAGGAGCAGGATGAAGCGTAAGATAGATGCACTCAAAGAGCATTATATCGTCTGCGGGCTCGGCAGGGTCGGTATGCAGGTGGCACTTGAACTCGAACGGGAAAAGGTGTCCTTTGTCGTAATAGACTACAATCCAGACGTTATGAAGGCTTGCGAGGAACACGACTGGATGTATGTGGAGGGAGATGCCTCGAGTGACGATGTGCTTCAGGCTGCGGGGATAATGCGCGCAAGCGGGCTTGTTACCGCAACGGATGCCGACGCCGACAACGTCTACATAGTTCTTAGCGCAAAGGGGCTCAACGAGAAGCTCTTTGTGGTCGGCAGGGCGAACCTCGAAAAGTCGGAGTATAAGCTTAAGAAGGCCGGGGCCGACAGAGTGATCTCTCCGTACAGCATGGGCGGGCGCAGGCTGGCAAGCCTGCTCCTCAGGCCGACTGTCGTAGAGTTTCTAGACGTGGTCATGCACAGCGAAGAGATAGCGCTTTTGATGGAAGAGGTGATAATAGACGATAGCTCTCCCTTTGTCGGTAAATCAATGCAGGACGTAAGGAAAAAATGCGTGACAGGGGCGAATATTCTTGCACTTAAGAAGAAGGGCGAGAAGGTGATGATAGTTAGCCCGGTGCCGGAGACGTTGGTGGATAGCGGCGACAGGTTCGTTGCGCTCGGAACCAAGGAGCAGTTGAAGGAGCTTGAGGGGCTGGCCTAGTCCGCGAGTGGTTCTGTGCGACAGGTTCTGGCAGGTAGAGTTTAGAAAACCGGCTCAAGAGAATGAAGTACAGGGCATTGCCTCTACTTCTCCGCTCTTGAGCCGGTTCTTTATGTGGTTTTGCCGGTAAAGAGAGTTACTTCTTCTTTGCCACGGTTTTTTTCTTGGCTACGGCTTTCTTCTTCGGCGCCGCTTTTTTCTTTGGCGCTGCCTTCTTCCTGGCTACAACTTTCTTCTTCGGCGCCGCCTTCTTCTTGGCTGCTACTTTCTTCTTCGGCGCTGCCTTCTTTTTGGTTGCCGTCTTCTTCCTGGTCGCTGCTACTATCTGTTTCTGTTCGGACAAGAAGCCCTCGCTCTTCTTGATTACTGCCTTGTATGTCTTTACTGCTGCGGTCTTGGTTTTGGCTACTTCGCGAAGCAGAACCTTGGACTCTTTCTGGGCTACAATCGGGATTGTCTTTTTTATCTTGGCCAGCAGACCCTCTGTGCGCTTTAGAAGGTCTTTGACTGCTGCAATAGATTTAGGCATCGGTGGCTCCTTTATAATTTGAAGGTTATATAGGTCTAAAGTATCAGAGCGCGCTACAGTAGAGCAACATTTTTTTTTGACACTGTTCTCTTTTGTTCTTCACCGGTTTTTGCCCAGCGAGGGACGCCCTCTTTTTTTCTGACGAAGGCGCTAAGCGACGAGTGGCGGCTGGGTGGTGCGTAGCCGGCGCGCGGTACTACTCCGGCGTCTCGGACAGCTTCCGTTCGGCCCTTGCGCAGTAACCGATGAAGATGCCCATGAGCGACCAGAAGAGTTCGCCGCTGTGTTCGACCATAACGTCTGATGTGAGGTTGAGAACAAAGAAGGTGCCGAGGAGCAGCAGCCCGGCAAACGGCACGGACGACAGGCCGTTCGGGTCGTGCTTTAGTACACTCAGGCCCTTGAGGAGAAGCCGGGCGATAGAGCCGAAGAGAAGGGCGAGCACGCCCATTCCGGGTACTCCGAGCATGACGCCGTAACTGAGAAAGAGGTTGTGCGGATAGAGTTCTCTACCGCCAAACTCGGTGAGCACGAAATCCTTGATACCGAAACCTGCTCCGATCATAGGATGAGCCAGTATGGTGTTTATGAAGTGCATCCAGATCGCCCAGCGCTCTTCAGTGCCGTATCTTTTTAGCGCGCTGAGAGAGATCTCGGAGTTCAGGTTTATGTCGACAATAAAAAAGACCGAGACGAAGAGGATAACGCATATCAGCGCGACGAGAGCAATCTTGGCCTTATAGCTGGTCATTCTAACTACTACCGTACCGATTATTGCGCAGACAATCAGAAGCAAAGAGAGGTAGCCGGCTCTCAGTTTGGCAAAGTAAAGGGCCAGCATGCAGATCGGTAGCAGCGCCAGGCAAAAGAGCCGTATGGAGGTGTGGATGTTCTTGAGCGGAACAAGCGCAAGGCATAGAAGCGCGCCGGACAAGATGAAGTTGGTGTAGTAAGCCCGCTGGCCGTAAAGAATACCAACGTGCCCTATGGTCACCTCGTCCATTCCGACTATGAGATAGTAGTAACCCGACGCTGCGATTATCACAACAGCGCTGGCGAGAAGGGCGCCGGAGAGGAAGAGAAAGTTCTTCTGGTTTCGCGTTACGGTATAACAGAGCCAGAAGGCGAGTATGTAGTAGAGGATCTCCTTCTTGATCATCTCTGCAGAGAAGTAGACATCGGCGCTAAAGAGCAAAGAGAGTACGCCGAGACAGACCCATAGGATGAACGGAAGCCTGAGTGGTGCGTGTGGCCAGTTCTTCTCTTTTAGTATCGAGTACAGCGTGAGTATGAGCGCAAGAAAGAATGAGGTCTCCTGTATTGTCGTTGCGTGGGGTATGTTGAGCGTAAACAGGTAGAGACCCGTTAAGGGCAAGATGTACCGGATGAGCCTTAAGTTTTTGTCGGCCGCTCTATTTATGGGCATTGGAGGGGGGCTGTATGCCTGTCTTGATTATATTAAAACATCGGTGTATGCCGGAGCAGCTCAGTTGAGCGTTGTTTCGGCTGCCGTCGGCACGGTTGAGAGCCTCTCGGCCCTAGCTGCCAGGGTCTCTCGGTAGCGTACCATGGACTCGGTGGCTAATCAACTCCGGGGCTGTATGGCAGTGGCGAAGCGGAACTTTTTGGCTTGCATTTTTCACAATGCCGCAATATACTTAAAGTGTTAATAGGTTGCTTTAATCCTTTCTTTTAGTATTATTATATCTGCTTTTACCCATAGCAAGAAGCCGGTTTTCTTCATTCGTCTCGTTTGTTGGGTTTTTGTTGGCAGGGTGTGCCGGGAGGTCGGTGTGAAGCTGTTTAAGGGTAAAATTTCTGTCTTGATGCCTGCCTTCAATGAGGGGCATCATATATATGAAAATTTGAGAGAGACGCATAAGGTCTTCAGCAGGTCCAAGTGCAAGTTCGAAATACTCTTAATCGATGACGGCAGTAGCGACAATACCTTTTCGGAGGCCGAGCGCGCTTTGCATGACTTAGGCTCCATTGTGCCTGTCAGAACGGAGTCGAACCACGGCAAGGGTAACGCCCTGAGAAAGGGCTTTGCGCATGTTACCGGAGACTATGTGGTCTTTCTCGATGCCGACCTTGATCTACACCCGAAGCAGATACACGATATGCTCAGGGTTATGAGAGACCAGCAGGCGCATGTCATTGTGGGCTCCAAGCACCATCCCGACAGCAAACTCAACTACCCACCGCTCAGAACCGTCTTCAGCAAAGTCTACGCTATTGCGCTCAAGGTTCTCTTTAACCTGCCGCTAAGAGATACGCAGACCGGTCTGAAGGTCTTTCAGTATGAGGTTCTTGCCGATATCTTTCACCGTGTTCTTTGCAAGAGGTATGCGTTCGACGTAGAGCTTCTGGCCAATGCCCACCACTTCGGCTACAAGATAGTCGAGTCCCCTGTTGCGCTCGATTACAGAAGCGAGGTGAAGTGGGGGCGTATAAAGCCGATAGACGTATACCATATGGGGATCGATACGCTGGCTATCTTCTACAGAATGCATATACTCAAGTACTATGACCATGCTGCGCCTGGCACAGAGACTGTTGCCGAGAGTGGTGAGACGGTTAAGGTTATGGGTGCGGGAGAGGTGAGTAAGTGAGTCTGTTGAGGTCTGGTTCCATTCTCTTTGCCACAACAATGGTGGCAAATGTCTCTAACTATTTCTTTCAGTTCTTTATGAGCCGGCATCTCGCGCTCGATCAGTTCGGCGCCATGAATGCGGTCTTCTCAATGCTCTCCATTCTGGCGGTTCCGACAACTACTATCATGTTGGTCGTTGCGAAGTACTCTGCTCTGTTTCGCTCGGAGTCATCGGATGACAAACTCAGCGCCCTTTATCGCAATGCGCTTGTAAGGGTCGCTATTGTCGGTCTGATCTTTCCTGTTCTGATTATTTTCTTTAACGGCACTATTCAGGAATATCTGAAGATCGAGAGTCGAGTGCCTATCGTTATAGTCGGCATTACGCTCTTCTGGGTTCTGATTCTTACCGTCAATCTGGGTATGTTGCAGGGCTTGCAGAGGTTTTTATCCTTCGGTCTCAGCATCGGTTTCTCCGGTCTTTTGAAGCTGCTCTTCGGCGTACTTTTTGTCGTTGTCGGGTTCGGGCTCAACGGCGCCGTTGCTTCAGTCGGTGTTGCCACTATAATTATCTTTTGCGTTACGTTCTACTTGCTCCGTTCATTCTTTGCAAAGAATGAAGGAGGCGCAGAGCGCCATACAGTCAGCATTCTCTCTTACGGTGTGCCGGTTCTGCTGGCGACTCTCGCCTTTACGATTCTGACAAATGTCGATCTTTTAATGGTTAAGCACCTCTTTACCCCTGAGGAGGCCGGTCTTTACTCGGCCGTTTCCGTGCTCGGCAAGACCGTGCTCTACCTTCCGGCCGCCCTTGTGCTGGCGCTCTTTCCTATGGTCGCCGAGGCGCACTCTCTTAGCCAGGATACGTTCAAGCTGCTTAAAAAAGGGCTGCTTTATACGGTGGGTATCTCTCTAGCCGGTGTGCTTCTCTTTGTTATATGGCCGGGCCCCGTGATGACGCTTCTCTTTGGCGCCAAGTTCGTCGTTGCGGCGCCGATGCTCAAGTACTACGGTCTGTCTATGGGGCTTATGGCGCTTGTAAGTATTATCATGAGCTTCAACCTGGCGCGCCACAAGTCCGGTTTTATCTATTCACTCGGCGCGGGCTGTGTCTCCATGGTGGTGCTTATCAACCTGTTTCACGGCTCTTTGCAGACTGTTATCTTTGCAATCATTGTGAACAATCTTCTCATACTCGCTTTTAATCTGTGGCTGGTTTATAGAGAGAAGCGCTTCGCCTATCTGCATAGCGGAGTTGAAGTAGAGTGCGGGGGCGAGTAAATGGCGTTGGTTTCGATAATCATACCCGTTAAGGAGATAAACGACTATATACGCGAGTCCGTGCCCCACATACTGAACATGGACTATCAGGATTTCGAGATACTGATCTTTCCCGACACCGCCTCTGAAGAGTCTTTCGAAAAGACACGGATAATTCCAACTGGCTCCATGGGGCCTGCTGAAAAACGTGACCTAGCGCTTGAGCATGCAACGGGCGAGATACTCGCCTTTTTAGACGACGATGCGTACCCGGAACGCGGGTGGCTGGTTAGCGCGCTAAAGGGCTTCGACGACCCGGAAGTGGCGGCTGTCGGCGGGCCTGCCGTAACCCCGGACTCGGACTCCGTCTGGCAGCGGGCCTCAGGGATGGTCTTCGAGTCACGGTTGACAAGCGGGGAGTACGGCTACAGGTATATTC
>JADFVP010000016.1 GCA_015222595.1 Pseudomonadota bacterium | reverse complement strand
GAGCCGCAGTGCCCGACCGTGAAGGAAGAGGCGGAGGAGCTTCTGCGGTTATTTGTGCATGACCGGGAAAAGAGCCTTTCCGGCTGAGTGCGCGCGGGGAGAATAGTTTCAGCTGTGCGGTTTATATTGAAAGGAGGTAATGGCTGATGGTTGTGAAAAAGAGTGTTAAGGGTGGTGTTAAGAAGGCAGTAAAGACCAAATCAGAGAGTATTAAAGGAGGTGAAGAGAAAATGGGAAGAGATATTAAAGTTATCTTTGATGCAAAGCGCCGTATTGCAGACGGATCTCTCGTGATCTGGAACGAAAGGCTAAAGGCGGTCGCAGCCAGCGGCAGTCTCGTTGACTACTTGGGGGCGATCGATCGTCCGATCGATGCCGTGGCAGACAACGTCTGCAACAACTGTAATTGTACGAAGGATTTGCCAATCGACGCGCAGTTGGACCAGGTAGCCAAGCTAAGATAGTCGGTTATGCTCTAGATGCTTACAGTATGGAGACTGCTCTTATAAGGGCAGCAGTTGTGAGCGGGCTTGCAGTAGCGGCCCATCCGGAGAGTGAGAACGGCCATATTCTTGTGGCTGCTCTCACTCTTCGTCTATATACGATGCCTCTATAGGCGCTGGCTCCGCATTTCTATAACCAGTATCTCTATAGCCCGTAATCTATAAATAGATCATTCCACTTTACTTCAAAGCCCACCCCTCTTATTGACAAGCCATCTATTCAGAAGTAAGATTTACTCATGGCGCTTCATCTTGCAAACAGTACCGAACGGTTCGGGGTGGTCTCACTCGCGCTCCACTGGGTTATGGCCCTTCTCGTCTTTGCGCTCTTTGCGCTCGGGCTCTACATGACCGGGCTCGACTATACCGACGCCTGGTACAGGAGCGCGCCGGAGTTCCATAAGAGCTTCGGCATGGCGCTCTTCGTGCTTGCGATTCTTCGCGTCGGCTGGCGTCTCGGCACGGTTACGCCTGCTTTAGTGCCGATGCCAAAGTGGGAGTCGATTGTGGCTCTGGAGGTTCACAGGCTCTTCTATATTCTGCTTCTACTAATACCAATTAGCGGGTATCTTATTTCCACTGCCGACGGGCGCGGTATAGAGTTCTTCGGTCTGTTCGAGGTTCCGGCGCTCATTAGCTCAATTGATAAACAAGAAGACGTTGCCGGAGCCGTACACCTCTACCTTGCGCTTTTTGTTATCGGCCTTGCCGGGCTCCATACCTTAGCGGCGCTAAAGCACCACTTTGTAGATAAAGATGCAACGCTCAAAAGAATATTCGGCGGATAAAAGATAGCTGTTGATGCTTTCAAAACTTTTGAACTTTAAATTTGCCAAAGGAGACGCGATGAAAAAACTTTTTATACTTCTGCTGCTATTAACCGGCCTTGTTGCCGTGCCCGGAACTCTCAGGGCCGCCGACTACACGATAGATACCGCCAAGGCGCACGCATTCGTTCAGTTCAAGATATCGCACCTCGGGTACAGTTGGCTGCTCGGGCGGTTCAACACCTTTGAGGGCGACTTCAGTTTCGACGAGACGAAGCCGGAGGCCTCCAAGGTAAATGTGACGATAGATGTAGCGAGCGTGGACACGAACCACGCCGAGCGGGACAAGCACTTGAGGGGCAAGGACTTCTTTGAGGTGAAGAAGTACCCGAAAGCGACCTTTGTCTCCAAGTCGTTCAAAGTGACCGGCAAGGCAAGCGCGGTTATGACCGGAGACTTTACGCTCCACGGCGTTACGCGCGAAGTTGAGATAGATGTAGACCGCATTGGCGGCGGCAACGACCCGTGGGGCGGCTACCGCCAGGGCTTTGAGGGCAAAACCACCAT
>JADFVP010000111.1 GCA_015222595.1 Pseudomonadota bacterium | reverse complement strand
TTTGCCCGCGCCATGGCGCGTAACATGATAGAAAAAAGCGCCTCAGAAGAGGGACTTAGCGAGATAGATGCGGACTTCATGTACGAGGTCAGAAAGCGGACGGGGCTTTAGCCGATGGCTGAAAGAGCCCATATTGCAGCCCCCTCGCCTCCGTATCTGGTGTCGTGGAACCTGACCAACAGGTGCAACCTGAAGTGCGACCACTGCTATCTCGACGCCAAAGAGCTTAACGGCGACACCGACATAACCACAGAACAAGCCTACGGAATTATCGACTCTGTCGCAGAACTTGCGCCCGGCGCCATGCTGATATTGACCGGAGGCGAGCCGCTCCTTCGGCCCGACATCTTCGACCTCGCCATGTACGCGGACTCTTTGGGCCTCACCCCCGTGCTCGGCACCAACGGCACACTCATCGACGACACGGTAGCAGCTCAGATAAAAGCGAGCAATATTAAAGGAGTCGGCCTCAGCATCGACTCAGTCACCCCACTATTTCACGACCATTTCCGCGGGCTAGACGGAGCTTGGACGAAGACCATCGGGGCCGCCGCAGCGCTCTATGCAAACGGCATCGACTTCCAGCTCCAGTTCACCGTTATGCGCGAAAATATGGAGCAGATCCAAGAGGTTATCGCGCTCGCTGCCACCACGAAAGCGCGCGCTATCAACCTCTTTTTTCTCGTCTGCACGGGCAGGGGCACAGAGAGAACCGATCTTACGCCGGATGAGTACGAAAACGCTCTAAATGCTATAGCAGTTGCCGAGCGCAAGTACGCCGGGCGCATTATGGTTCGCGCGCGCTGCGCTCCGCATATACTTAGAATCATTGATGAACAGGAGGCTGCTGCTCTTTCGGAAGCCACCTCTTCGGCAGCCGGGGCCACTGCCGGCTGCATTGCCGGGACCGGTTATCTGAGGATCTCTCCCGACGGTGGTGTCACACCCTGTCCTTACATTCCTGTGGAGGCCTCAACGCCCAATATTATGACCGAAAACCTGAGAGATATTTGGGAGAATGGTCAAGAGTTCCAGTCACTTAGAAACGGCACACTCGGGGGTAAATGCAAAGAGTGCGACTGGGCCAAAGAGTGCGGAGGCTGCCGTGCCCGCGCGCTCGCAACGACCGGAGAGCTTATGGGAGAGGACCCGTTATGCGCCCACGAACCACCGGTAAAAGACGACACTCACCCGGAAGATAGGACGAAAGAGCGCGACAGACCGAAGTGGTCCGACGAAGCAACCGAGCGTCTCGACGCCGTTCCCGCCTTCTTAAGAGCGATGGTGAAGACTGGGGTCGAGAAGTACGCTGCCCACCGTGGAGTGGCAATAATAACTCCAGAGGTGATGAAAGAGTTGAAGAGCAAATCAGGTCTGTAACCGGATTTTTTTACGCCAACATATTTAGATAATCGGATATCGGCAAGAGGTTACGGAACAGATCTAATGAGAGGGTAGATGGAGCATCAGAAGAGAACGAGCACTGGGGTAAAGAGGCAACTTTTGGGAACCGTGCTTCTCTGCATAGCTCTGCTGAACTCCATGCTGGCGTTAAAGGCAGGAGCAAGGCTCGACCCCTTCAACCTCGCGCTTCTAGCTACAGGCGGCGTGCTGCTCGCTTCCGGTCTTCTGGCAAAGCGTTGGGCCAGGGGCAAAAGAGAGCAAGGCCGCCCGACATAGCATCATGTATGGAAATGCAGACCGGGCTTTACAAATGCGCACGCACGGGTTAGAACATAGTTCCAGGAGAGTATCGGCGCTCGGGCGCATAGCGTTCGGAGCGGAGCCAACATAACCGCATAACTTCGGCACACGATTTCCGGTGCCGGAACTTAAAGGAGTTTTACTCATGGCAGGCGACGACATTAAGCAGAAAGAAGATGCGACCACAAGCGAGTACAAGGGACACGACATGCTCAACCTGCCGCTCGGCGGCACCTCTGACAAGACCTTCAACTTCGGCCTTACAAAGGCGAAGACCATACTTCTCTACGTAGACGAAATACAGAAGTTTGTTGACGACGCTGAGAAGAAGAAGGCGTCGGAAGCAGAAGCGGAGTAGCGCGCCTTTTCAGTTGCCGCACTTTTGCTCTCTCTTTAAATACTCTTTTCAAATATAAAGACCCCCTGAGAGCGCGCGATTGCCGCGCTCTCAGGGGGTCTTTTCCATAGAACGAACAGGAACGTAACAGGCGGCCTCTACAACTGCCACCCCTCTTTCCACCTACCATCTGTCTATATTGCAGAGCCAGACTATCTCTATACCGAGAACGAGTATAAAGAGAAACGCAGGCAGTATGTAGAGCATTATATCGGTCTCGGTCTCAAAGGCGATCTTGGTCCAAGAGGTCATGGTATGCTTCGAGCCGCGCTCGGTGTTGGAGCCGTCCCAGAGGGCAAAGGCCACCGGGAGCGTACCGCCTCCGGTCGTTGCGTCTAACGAGCGCGTCATTACTACGCGCCACGTGCCTTCATCGTAAACGCCCATTCCGACCAACCCTGCCGTGGCTCCCTCTTTATGCTCTAACGCGCCTGCGCCCTTGGCCTCAATGAGCCGGACGCTCTCAGCCGTACCATAGCCCGGCCCGTTCCAGTACCATATATCGACCGGCTTCTTTGCGCTGCCCATGCCGAAGTACGGGGTGTCGGCCACAGAACCGGAGCCGTCCGAGAAGCCTGCAAGCTCGCGCGGAAACTGAACCGCAGCCGCGTCCACGTAGACTGAGCCTCCTGCAATCTTTTCCGACTTGCGCTCACCGGGCAGCGATTCGGTCGGGTCGTCCCACTCCAGCAGTAACGACAAAGACTCGCTGTTGTATAGAGCCTTAATCGAGACCGACTCCACCGACGGCGTAAAGTGGCGCTCTTTGGCTACAATCTGCGGCAGCATGTAAAAGCTCGCGTACGCGGCTCTGTCCCACTCCAAGGCTGTAGGGCTCTCTGGCAGCGCACCGGTTACCTTTACAGCCTCTATTACCGTACCCGGCAGAGGCTCTTTATACTGCTCGACGATAGAAACCACAAAGTTGGCGACGTCCCACCGTTCTGTTTCCGTTAGAGCCTTTCTGGATTTCGGATTCGCAAAGGCCGGCATCTGCGTGCCGTCTATTCCGGTACTGATGCGCGTAAAGACAGCATCTCTGCCAGAGCCGGTGCGAAAGAGCCAGGGCTTTGTGAGGTTGCGCGCCCAGGTGCGCTCTCCGGTGTCGTCCTTTAGCCTCTTTGAAGCATTGCCCCGGCCTCTCATGCCGTGGCACTCGGAGCACCTGTCTTTAAAGAGCTTCCTGCCGCTCTTGATACTCTCCTCCGTGCTCTTGACTCTGCCCGAAAGATCTACTCCCTCTACAGGGAGCGGCTCTTCTATGTAGGCCAGAGAGAGAACATAAGCGGCGACGGCCTCTATCTCTTTTTTGCTCAGTATGTCGTCCCAGCCGGGCATCGAGGTTCCGGCAATGCCGCTCCAACCGGAGGAGCCTCTAGACGAAGAGCCTTTAGACTTTTCTGACAGCCCTGAGATCATGGCGTAGAGGTCGGCCTCTGTCGGCACGGTAGAACCGAAATGCGAACTCTTCCATTTGAACTCCCCCATAGAAAAATCGCGCGGAGGCGGGTTCAGGTACTTTGCAGCCACGCCGTAGCCCGTGCCGTCGGAGTCGTGGCACCATGCGCAGCGCGCCTCGTAGATACGCTTGCCCTCACTGTTAGAGTCCCTAGCCGCATGAGCGTCATTAGAGAAAGCAGCACCAAAAAGAGCGAACGCAAGGAGCAGGAGCAGAGCGCAGAAAATTCTCAACGTTCTCATACGATACCTAATCTGAAAGTAACCGATCATCGGCTCCACTCCCTCGGCCTGTTGCCGGTATAGTCGTAGATAAAGAGTATCACCTTCCAGACCTCCTCTTCGCTAAGCTCTGCTTCCCAGACCGGCATGGACGAGGCCCATGGGCCGGACTGCTTCGGAAGACCGGGCCCACCCTTAACGATGCGCCAGAAGACGTAAGACTCTTGCAGTTGAGCTATGGTGTCTACCCCCTGAAAGGTCAACGGGCGCGGGTCGAGCGCATGGGCGTAGTGGCCCCTGCCGTCGAGCTTGGCGCCGTGGCAGAAGAGGCAGTTGCTGTAGTAGATGTCGCCTCCCTCTTTCACAAGCCGGGCAAAGCGCACGGGGTCTGTAGACTCTACGGGGCGGAGCGGATTTTCTAAGGTCGTAAGGTCGAAGCTCTTGCCGTACGCCTCCATTAACGCTGGCGGGGCCGGGTGTACGGCCCGGAAACCGATATTGGCCTCATTGTCGGGCAGAACCACTTGGTAGGCAACAAGAGCCGCGAGCACCGGCAGAACTGCAAAGATGGCGTTGCGGCGACGCACAAGGGCCGGGTCTTCTACAATAGCAACGATAGGGGCGAAGAGAGAGCGCGCACTTGCTTCGGTGGAGGTCATGACAAGCAGCGTTACCACTGCAACGAAAAAGAGATAGAGCAGCACAAGGCTTGACGGCACGGGTATACCAAAGAAGAGCCCCGGAAGCTTCAGCAGCACATAGGCGCCGAGAACGATAAGAAAAAATTTCAAGAGTCTATGCATCGGTTCAGGGCCCCTTGCGCTCGGACTGTTCCGTCTCTATCGGTTTGGGCGTAACAGAAGCGGGCTTTGGAATATCCACAGGGAGAAGCTCATCAGGAGAAAGTTCCGCTTGGGGTATTTCTACGGTAACCTCAAGGCCCGCCATGTCCTGCAAGTACGCTATTACCGCAGCTATCTCTACAGCGTCCAAAGAGATGGGCCCTGAGCTTACGTCCGGCATCGGGCTGACTATTCTCTTACCGAGCAGCGTGCCGTAACCATCGACCACATAAACAGACGGCTCTGTCATCGATTCGCTAAGATACCCGATAACGTTCGTTGCGTTGCCTGTGTAACCGGCGGAACCGTACCGCGACGGAGCTAGAGCGACGACGGAGTCGAGCAGAGGCGCACGCCCGCCTGCAGAGTCGTGGCAATGGGCGCAGCCGCCCCTGCCGTAGTAGACCTCCTCGCCGTAGGCGACGGGGCCAACCTCTTCAATAGGCAGCACAACCCTTGCAGCCCTCTTACCGCTGCCGTCTGTACCGATATCTGGAACGTAGTAGACGGAAAAGAGCGTGAAGAAGAGTATGAGGAGTCCGCCGAAGAGGGCTATCTTTAGAAAATTGTTCACGAGACTCCGTTCAGTCTATACCCGAAGCAAATAACGCCAAGAGGGCGTCAGCCCTCAATCTCATCTCTCTTACCGAGCGAGCTAAGCCAGAAGATAAAGATTATAAGGGCCATGAAAATAATAGTGCCTACAGAGACCACGCGCGCGGCATACGCAATCGAAGGGGTATACGCCTCGGCCGAAGCGTCCTTCATTATCGAGTAGACGTGCCAGTTCTGCCTGATGGCGGAGCGCACAAAGCCCATGAGCCCCATGAGCCAGGTGAATGAGACCGCTATCAGCACAAGGGCGTACTGGCTCCTGTCCGGCATGCGCCCCCACTTGAAGCCACCGACAGTGTTCGAGCGCCTGAAGATTGCCCACTCTATTATGAGCGAGCCCACGATAACCACCAGCGTCGTCAGCACCTGCGGCACCGAAGAGACCACCTTGTAGACGTTATCCGTATAGTAGCCGTAGTAGACGCCGAGGAAGAGTATGTTAGCAATAGCGGCCCCGAAGAGGCCGACCTCTACTGCCGTAGCTTGCTTGGCCCATGGGGCGGTAGAGGCCTTGCCTGCGCGCCGGTAGAGAAGAAAACTTATGTAGGTGAAGATGACCATGATGTTCACGGCCGTGTTCTTGGCGGGCATCAACCCAAGAGACTTCAACCACGGATGGTACTGCCCGCCGAGCGCGCTCGTCTCGGTGGCGGTAAGCACGAGGTTGTGCGGCGTGAACCAGACCAGAAAAGAGAGAACCAGAACTACGGCAATGTACTTTATGTATCGGGTGTACCGCGCCCCGCCTTCGGTGCGGCCCATGCCGCACCAGAGATAGTAGTTGGCGGCCAGAAAGAGCGCTCCTATGAGCACGGCCTGAACGATAAAGAGCCATCCGAAGACGCCGCCCATCAGCGTTATGCCCATCTGCTGGCTGTAAGAGTAGATCTCTGCCGTTAACCAGTACCCGGCAAAAGGAATAGGCAAAAGCGCGCCGATGGCTATGAAGCTCGCGGTGTAGCCCATCCAGTCGTAGTGGGCTCGCGAGGCCTCGGTTCTCGAACTCAGGTACTTGTACGCGGCGTACGCCCCGACTATAGAGCCTCCGTAGGCGATGTTCGCAACGAACCGGTGCAGGTTCATCGGATGCCAAAGGTGGTTGTTTATGGCGGCGAAGACCCCGCCCTTGAGCGCGCCGAATTTGTCCACCCCGGCAGGCGACATCATGAATGTTACCCACGCGTTGGCGATGAACATGAGGGCTGTGCCCGAAATATTGAGCAGAAGGCCGATTAGTAGATGAAGCCTCTTGAGCCCCCCGCCGTCGTTCATCACCCCCCAGCCGTAGTAGTAGATGTAGAGCGTAATGGACTCGACGAAGAAGAGCAGCCCGTAGCCGAGCATGCTTGAGGAGAAGACGGACGACATGTAGCCCATCACGGCCGGGTAGAAGACTATTAGAGAGAGCAGCAGCAGGCCGCCGGTAATGGCGGTTATGGAGTAAGCGGTAATGGAGACGCGGATGAACTCGTAGGCGGTGCGGTCGTATCGCCTGTCTCCCGTCAGCATGCCTATCGCTTCAAGTATAAGAACGAAGATCGGAACAGCGAGCACAAAGGCAGCGAACCACAGATGCATCTGCGCTGCCAGCCAGACCGTAACCCTTGGGCTTATGCCCTCTACTTCAGGGTAGTCCTTGGCTTCGAGCACCGGGGCAGGTGGCCCCTTCTTTTTACGCCCCTTCTTCGAGGCCCTCTGGGCTTCATAAGCCTCAAAAGAGGTAGGCGGCACTTTGAGCTTTGCGCCTTCGTCGCCGGTAACTGCCGTAGCTGTAACGGACGCGGCGGTGTCTGAAGTACCGTCTGAAGAAACGGCATAAGCGGCGCTCGGCAAGGTCAAGAGACCGAAGAGCAGAACCGTTAGAAGCAGCAGCACGAGGCTGAGCGCGCCCGAAGCCGGAGAACTCCAAAGGCCGCCGAAGGCAACTCTCTCTCTTTTGTTATATAGAAGACTGTAAGAGTGGTTCACAGAACTACCCATGATAGAAGAAGCTCAGGCCCCGCGCGCCGAATAGTAGCGCATCCATCGCCAGAAACAGGAGCGCGAAGGAGACAAAACCGATGATTGAAAAGAGATAGTTCTTCATTGTAAATCTCCGGGCATAACTTCCGGGTATAAGTTTCTGCGTAATGGTTGGACGACCGGCCTCAAAGAGTCCGCTCAAATGAGCGCAAACCGGGGTTGCATGCCGTGCGGAGCTTATTGACAATCGAAGGTGTATAGACTATTCTCATAGGCATGCTCAAACTCGAATCCGGCAATAGAACCCCAGTCGACATCCTAATACTTTTAGGGGCTTTTGTAAATCTGCTTGTTGTCGGGGGGCTGGTAGCAGCCTACCTCGCACATCGGTAAAGTAGACGAAGAGCGGGGGTCGGCCAATAAGATGAAAGAGCTAAAACGGTGTCTGGTACTTGGAGTCGGCAACGTGCTTATGGGCGACGACGGACTCGGCGTACACGCCGTAGAGGCCTTTGAGGCCAAGTACGAGCTTGGCAAAGAGGTAGAGGTCATGGACGGCGGCACAGGCGGGCTTGCGCTCCTGGAGTCCATTCAGGGTTTCGAGTCCGTCATAGTAGTAGATGCCGTAGCCTCGAACGGCGCACCGGGTACGATAGAACTATACAGTAATGAAGAGCTTAAGAGCGCCCGTCAGCTTAAAAGGCCGAGCGCGCACCAGATAGGCCTGTACGAACTTATAGAGACCGCGCGCTTCTCCGGCCACGCTCCCTCTGTTACCCTTATAGGGGTCGTACCCGTTAGGGTAGAGGCAGGCGCACCGCTCAGCAAGAAAATAGAGAACCTGAAAGAGCCGATAGCGGACAGAGTTGCAGCGGAACTGAAACGGCTCGGCATAGAGTGTAACCCAAGGCCATAGAATGCATGAGATATCGTTAATGAGGGTTATCCTCGAAACAGTAGAGCAAGAGATGGCCAAATGCAACGC
Source organism: Pseudomonadota bacterium (assembly GCA_015222595.1). Classification (GTDB taxonomy): domain Bacteria; phylum Desulfobacterota; class GWC2-55-46; order GWC2-55-46; family JADFVP01; genus JADFVP01. Next base: position 4,488 of record JADFVP010000111.1, on the reverse strand, counting down.
CTCTGCGCTCAACAGGTTAACGCTGAGAATTGGCACGCTTACCGCCGTTGAGCCAGATGCTATGCGGTTCGCATTCGACGCCGCAATTGAGAAGACACCGATGGAGGGCGCAACGCTAGACATAATGGCCTCAGCGCTCTCTGGCCGGTGCAGAGATTGCGGCACCGAGTTTCCGCTCGTCGAGTTCGACTCGCCGTGCCCTATCTGCTCTGGCGTTGATATTAAGAGGCTAACGGGAACGGAACTCGATATTGTATCGATTGACGTCGATTAGCCCTTAGAACCGAACAGTCCTAAAGAGAGAAGACAGGCAAGCGAATGCATGAAATAAATATAGAAGAGAAGGTGCTGCACAAGAACGACGAGATCGCCGTCGGCACTCGTGCGGCCTTCAGGAAGATGGGTATCTTCGCCATAAATATGGTCAGCTCTCCGGGCTCCGGCAAGACCTCTATAATAGAAGAGACCGTAAAGAGGTTCGGCCCCAAGGCCGACGGAATAGCCGTGATAGAGGGAGACCAGGAGACCGAACTCGACAAAGAGCGCCTTTTAAAGTGCGGCATACCGGCCCACCAGATCACCACCGGCAGGGCCTGCCACCTCGATGCGGAGATGATCTGCTCAGCATTAGAATGGGTAATGGAGCAGCGCAACCTCAAGCTGCTCATAATAGAGAACGTCGGCAACATGGTCTGCCCCGCAGAGTACGACCTTGGCGAAGAGATGATGGTGGCCGTGCTCAGTGTTGCAGAGGGAGACGACAAGCCGCTAAAGTACCCGGCGCTCTTCAATGCCGCAGACGTGCTTATAATCAACAAGACCGACCTCGTACCCCAGACCAACTTCGACATAGAGCGCGCAAAAGAGAACGCCCTTAAGATAAATCCGGGCCTCAAGGTCTTTACCACTTCTTGCACCACGGGAGAGGGCATAGACGAGTGGTGCGCCTTTCTTGCAGGCCTCGCGATCAAGGGCACGGAAGTCAAGATATAGCGAACGCCGGAGCCAGCCCCGCGCGCGAGTCCCCCGAGCCAGCCCCCCGAGCGAGTCCAATGACACAGGTTCTAGATCCACCACCAGCCAAAACCCCAGACACTGAACAGTCAGCACTACCAATACGACCGGCATAGAAGGAGCCCGATGCGCAGACGTATCGAGATAACCGGAGTTGTGCAAGGGGTCGGCTTTCGTCCCTTTGTCTACAACCTTGCGCGCAGCTTCGGCCTCACCGGTTGGTGCCTGAACTCCGGGGCCGGAGTTACCATAGAGGTCGAGGGCGCAGAGGTCGGCGCATTCATTACAGCGCTTCGCGCTTCACCCCCTCCGCGCGCCAATATCGAGCACATAAGCGTAGCGGTTATCGCGCCGCACGCAAATATCGCAGAAGGCTTCGAGATCAAAGAGAGTTCGCCCTCCGACCTCGGCCACGAGACCACGCACATCTCCCCGGACATCGCCACCTGCGCCGAGTGCGCGAAAGAGCTTTTAGACCCAACCAACCGCCGGCACCTCTACCCCTTCATCAACTGCACCAACTGCGGGCCCCGTTACTCCATCACCATTGGCGTGCCTTACGACAGACCACTTACCACCATGGCCCCCTTTACCATGTGCGCTGCCTGTCAGAGCGAATACGACGACCCCGCCGACCGCCGCTTTCACGCCCAGCCGAACGGTTGCGCAGAATGCGGCCCCAGGGCCTGGGTCGAAGCGACTAAAGTCGAGTACACCACCGGAGGGGATGACAGGGCAACCAACTACAAGGCGATAGAGACCGTACAGCAGGCCTTGAAAGACGGCGCCATTGCGGCCTTAAAGGGGCTGGGAGGTTTTCACCTCGCCTGCGATGCCGCCAACTCCAAGACGGTAGAGCGGCTCCGAAGACTCAAACGGACCGGTCGTTCAAAAGAGCAGAACAACAAGCCCTTCGCTCTTATGGTAAAGAGTATCGAAAGAGCAAGAGAGTTCGCAGTTGTCGGCACAGACGAAGCCCGGCTCCTGGCCTCTGCAACGGCGCCAATTCTTCTTGTCGATAAGAGAGCTGAGGCTAAGCTTCCGGACTCTATAGCGCGGGGCAGTACCACATACGGGATCATGCTGCCGTACACGCCCCTTCATCACCTCCTTTTTCATGGACAGGGCAGTTCTTTCGATGCGCTTGTGATGACGAGCGGAAACAGAAGCGACGAACCGATTGCGATAGATAACGACGAAGCAAAAGAGCGGCTCTCTGGCATTGCAGATCTATTTCTGTTCCACGACCGTTCGATACATCTGCGCGTAGACGACTCGATAATGAGGATCAATGACGGACGGCCAACGGTTCTCCGGCGCGCTAGAGGAATAACGCCGACTGCGATAAAACTTAAGAGCACACTGCCGGACTCCGTAGCCTTCGGAGCGCAGCAGAAGAACAGTATCTGTATCGGCCATGGTACGAGCGCGATTCCAGGCCCTCACATTGGCGAACTCGACACAGAGAGCGCAATCGGTTTTCAGGCATCAACAATAAAGAGCCTGCTTGAGATCAACAACATAGAGCCCGAAATAGTCGCGCACGACCTCCACCCCGACTACGCGAGCACGCACGGGGCGGTAGAGTTCGCAAAGAGCAACTCGATTTCTAAAGACCGGGTCTTCGCCATACAGCACCACCACGCCCATATAGTATCGTGCATGGCCGAGCACGGCCTTACGGGCCCGGTGGTCGGAGTAGCGTTCGACGGCACGGGAGCCGGCACGGACGGCAACGTCTGGGGCGGAGAGTTTTTCATTTCAAAAAGAGACTCTTACATCAGAAGAGCGCACTTTAAATATATTGCAATGGCCGGAGCAGAGCGCGCAGTGGAGGAGCCGTGGCGCATGGCGCTGGGATACATACTACAGGCTTACGGGGAAGAGGGTAACCCGGAAAGACCGGGCGAAGTCGTTGGGCGCGTTCTTGCACGCATACCGGACCGGGAAAGAATAAACGTATTGAAAATGATCGATCGCAAGATAAACTCTCCGCTGACTTCGAGTGCCGGCAGGCTCTTCGACGCAGTCTCTTCGATACTCGGTCTTAGAGACCGCGCCACCTACGAGGGCGAGGCAGCCGTGGAGCTTGAGGCGATGGCCTATACAAAAGCGACCGATACTCTTGACACGAAAAAGACGTACGGCTACACCGTGTCAGATACAGAACCCTACGTCATTGACGTAGCCCCCATGATCAGGGCTATAATAGAGGAGCACGAGGCAGGCATTGATAGAGCTGAGATCTCAAAGAGATTTCACCACTCAATTGCGGCTATAATAACGGACACGGCCCTGCGCCTGTCTAAAGAGGCTGAAGTAACCGACGTCGTACTCTCAGGCGGCGTCTTTCAGAACAGGCTCCTTTGCCGTTTGGCAAAAGAGAGACTCACGCGCGCGGGACTTACCCCGTGGTTCAACTCTACGGTTCCGACGAACGACGGCGGAATCTCTCTCGGGCAGATAGTGGCGGCAGCAGAACAGTTTTCAAAACAGCGCAAAGAAAGCGGTAACTGAACATGTGCCTTGCGATACCCGGAAAGATACTCTCCATAGAAGAGGACGCCGTTAACGGAGCCACAGCGCGAGTCGAGGTGCTCGGCACCGTGAAGCGGGCAAACGTAACGCTTCTCGAATCTCCGCGCGTCGGCGAGTACGTACTTATCCATGCGGGCTTTGCAATCGAGCGGGTCGATACCGAGAGCGCAGAAGAGACTCTGGCCATGATCGAGGAGCTATGACGAAAGTCAGTCAAAAGACGAAAGTCATCCAGAAGACCGAACGGAACCTCATAGACGAGTTCCGCTCTCGCGAGTCGGTGCTGCGTATCGTAGAGAAGATCAACGCCATCTCCACGAAACAGGCGACGATAATGGAGATTTGCGGCACGCACACGCACTCCATCTCCAAGTACGGCATCCGCGAAACACTGCCTAAGAACATCAACCTCATCTCCGGGCCCGGCTGCCCGGTCTGCGTTACCTCCGGGGCCGACATCGACCGTATAATCGAATTTGCGCGCACCCGCCCCGACGTAATCATAGCCACCTTCGGAGACATGATGCGCGTGCCCGGCTCCGCCTCCACACTCGCTGAGGCCAAGGCCGAGGGCGCGGACGTTCGCGTCGTCTACTCGCCGCTGAACGCGATAGAGTTCGCCCTTAAAAACCCGGAGCGCGAAGTGCTGCTCTTTGCCGTCGGTTTCGAGACCACCTCGCCTACAGTAGCTGCTACTATCAAAGCCGCCAAAGCGAGCGGAATAAAGAACCTCTCGGCTCTCGCGCTCCACAAGCTCACCCCTCCTGCCATGCGCGCGCTAATAGAGACGGGCAGCACACGCATCGACGGCTTCGTCTGTCCGGGCCACGTAACCGCCATTACCGGCTCCGAAGCTTACGCCTTTTTGGCCGATGAGTTCAACACGCCCTCTGTTGTTGCGGGGTTCGAGCCAGTGGACCTGCTGCTCGGTCTCTA
>JADFVP010000015.1 GCA_015222595.1 Pseudomonadota bacterium | reverse complement strand
CTATGGAAGAGGGCCTTCGCTTCGCCATACGCGAGGGCGGCAGAACGGTTGGATCCGGAGTTGTAACGAGCATAATAGAGTAGCAGGGTTTCGGGATAGTTTAGAGGCTCTTTGAAAGTTAATTGTCAAGAAGATTGTGTGGAGCGATAAGGGTGGATAACCAGAAAATCAGAATTAGACTCAAGGCGTTCGACTACAGACTCCTGGACAAGTCCGTCAGGGATATAGTCGAAACGGCTCGCAGAACAGGCGCACGGGTCAAGGGGCCGATACCTCTTCCGACGCGTATAAACAAGTACTGCGTGCTTCGCTCGCCACATGTGGATAAGAAGTCTCGCGAGCAGTTCGAGATCAGAACGCACAAAAGGCTCATGGATATCATCGAGCCGTCACAGGGCACCGTGGATGCGTTGATGAAACTCGATCTTCCCGCAGGCGTGGACGTAGAGATAAAACTGGACTAAGTCGGGGCCTTGCGCTGGGGTTGTTGCTATTGCGCAGGTCAGCACTAAAGACGCGGTTCGGCAGTAGGGGCGGTCGGAAATTTTCAGCCCTCTCTATCGATGCCAATAAAAAGGAATAACTGAAGCAATGATAAACGGAATTTTCGGAAAAAAGATCGGCATGACCCATATATTTGCCGAAGACGGAACTCAGATTCCCGTAACCGTCATCAAGACCGACACCAACTATGTGGTGCAGCGCAAGGTAAAAGAGCGCGATGGTTACGAAGCGGTTCAGATAGGAAGCGTCGAGAAGAAAGAGCAGCGCGTGAACGGTGCAATGAAGGGCCACTTTAAGAAGGCCTCGACTCCGTGCCTCTACAATCTCGCTGAACTTACCTGCGCATCTGACGACGAACTTACGCCAGGAACAGAGATCAACTGCTCGGACGTCTTCAAGGTCGGCGACGTAGTAGACGTTAGCGGAACCTCGAAGGGTAAGGGTTTTCAGGGCTCGATGAAGCGCTGGGGATTCGGCGGCGGTAAGGCCACGCATGGTTCGATGCACGGCAGAGGGCCCGGTTCCATCGGTCAGTCTGCAGACTCTTCGCGTGTCTTCAAGGGCATGAAGATGGCCGGCCAGATGGGCAACAAGGCTATTACGGTGCAGAACCTGACTGTGGTCGATATAAAGGCCGATGAGAAGATACTTCTGGTAAAGGGTGCTATTCCCGGGGCCACCAACAGCTATATATTAATTAAAAAAGCCGTCAAGACGCGCGGTTAGGAGGCCGGAGGCGAAGAGCCTGCCGGAGTTTTTACTACGATGCAAATCGATCTTTTAAATACCAAGGGTGAGAAGGTCTCGGACCTGAAATTGAGTGCCGAGGTCTTCGAGGGCGAAGTCAAAAAGCACCTCTTCTACGAAGTAGTCAAGATGCAGCTTGCCAATAGAAGGCTCGGCACGGCATGCACCAAGACGAAGGGCGAAGTCTCCGGAGGAGGCGCGAAGCCGTGGAAGCAGAAGGGAACCGGCAGGGCCAGAACAGGCTCCAACCGTAACCCACTCTGGAAGGGCGGAGGCACGATCTTCGGTCCAAGACCAAGAGACTACTCTTACAAGGTCCCTAAGAAGGTTCGCAAAGAAGCTCTTCGTTCGGCTCTAAGGCACAAACTTAACGAGGGCACTTTCAAGGTTTTCGATAACCTCAACCTCGATTCCCCGAAGACCAAGAATGCGCTTGAGATCTTCAACGCATCGGGAGTAAAGAGCGCGCTCGTAGTAATGGAGCCCGGCAACAACAACTTAAAGCTCGCCGTTCGCAACATAAAGGGTTTCAAGACGGTCGAGTGTGGCGGAATAAACGTCTTTGATGTTCTGAAGTACGATGAGCTGGTGATGACGCAAGGCGCATTCGAGAAAGTAGAGGCAAGCCTGAGATGAAGAGCAGCCCGTATTCGATAATAAAGAGCCCGGTAGTTACCGAGAAATCGATGACCCGTCTCTCCGAGAACAATCAGGTAGTGCTCTGGGTAGATGTTCGTGCGAACAAGACCCAGATAAAGGTCGCCGTGCAGGAGGCCTTCGAAGTGAAGGTCGAGGCGGTAAACACCCAGAAGGTGCCAGGCAAGGTCAAGAGAATGGGCCGCCACGCAGGGCGCACGCCGGTTCGCAAAAAAGCATACGTAACGCTCAAAGAGGGCGAGAAGATAGAGATGTTCGAAGGCGTCTAAGCTCTTGGGCCAATTTAAGGGGCTGCTTCTGCTTGATAGAGTAGCCCAACGAACATGTGACGCTTTACCGGATTAGATAGATTAGAAAATACAACTGAGACCGATTATTACGTTCGACAGTTTAATAGTGAGAGACCAAAATGGCAGTTAAGAAATACAAACCGACTTCACCGGGTATAAGAACTCGCACCACGCTCGACTACTCTGACATAACCAAAAAGAGGCCGGAGCGCGCTCTCGTTGCACCCAAGACCCGTAGCGGCGGACGTAACAACAATGGCCGTATCACAATGCGCTGGATAGGCGGCGGCCATAAGAAGATTTATAGAATAATCGACTTCAAGCGTGACAAGCGTTTGATCTCCGCGCGTGTCTCTGCGATAGAGTACGACCCGAACAGGACTGCGAACCTCGCGCTCTTGGTCTACGCCGACGGTGAGAAGCGTTACATACTCGCTCCCTTGGACCTTAAGATCGACGATGTGGTGACCGCAGGCCCGGAGGCCGACATAAAGCCCGGCAACGCGCTGCCGCTAAAGGCAATGCCGCTTGGTACTTATGTTCACAACATAGAGATGAAGCCGGACAAGGGCGGGCAGCTCGTCAGGAGCGCGGGTGGCTATGCGCAGCTCATGGCAAAAGAGGGCAAGTACGCAACCGTAAAACTGCCGTCAAACGAAGTCCGCTACATACCGATGGACTGTTACGCCACTATCGGCCAGATAGGCAATGTCGAGAGTGAGAACGTAAAGATCGGTAAGGCCGGAAGAAAACGCTGGCTCGGTAAGGTTCCGAAGGTCAGGGGAGTCTGTATGAACCCGGTCGACCATCCGCATGGCGGTGGTGAGGGAAGAAGCAAGGGAGGCAACCACCCGACAAGTCCGTGGGGTACGCCGACCAAGGGTTATAAGACCAGAAAACGCTCTAAGAGCGACAAAATGATAGTAAGCAGAAAGAGGAGGAAGTAACGGTGCGTTCAGCGAAAAAAGGGCCGTTCATAGACGACCATCTGCTTAAGAAGATAGAGAAGGCCGAAGACTCCAGAAGCCGCAAGGTGATAAAGACTTGGTCGCGCCGGTCGATGATATCTCCTGAAATGGTCGGTTTTACCATAGCGGTACACAACGGCAGGAAGCACATACCGGTCTTCGTCACGGAGAACATGGTTGGACACAAGCTCGGTGAGTTCTCTCCGACGCGTACCTTCCACGGCCACGCGGCCATGAAGAAGGTCAAGGGAGGTAAGTAAACCATGGAGACGACAGCAAAGGCGAAGTACATGAAGGTCTCTGCGCAGAAGACGCGCCTGGTCATTGACCAGATAAGGGGCAAGAAGGTCGGCACCGCGCTCTCGATTCTAGCGCTGAGCAACAAGGCCGTCAGCAAAGACATCACCAAGCTCTTGAAGAGCGCAGTGGCAAATGCCGAGAACAACAACAACTTGAACATAGACGGACTTTATGTCAAGACCGCGTTCGTAGACGAAGGTAAGACGGAGAAGCGCATGAGGCCAAGAGCCATGGGACGCGGAAACGCGATCTTCAAGAGGTCTTGCCACATGACGATAGTTCTCGACGAAAAGGGCCTCTAGGGCCGGTCGGCGGTTAAAGTCGGCGGGTTTGGCAGGTCGGCGGTTGCATAGACAGAGCAATAGGAAGTCGGCAGTTTAAGTCGGCGGGTACAAAAATAGACAGTTAGATTTTAGGTTTTTTTACGTATAGAGTTTCTTTTTTGAGACGGGAGGCAGTTCTTGGGTCAGAAAGTACATCCAATAGGTTTCAGGCTTGGCATTACCAAGGACTGGGATTCCAGGTGGTATGCCAGTAAGAATTATGCGGCGTTTGTGCATGAAGATCTGAAGCTTCGCACATTCCTCAAAAAGAGGCTCTTCCACGCCGGCATCTCAAAGATAGAGATAGAGCGGACCGCGAGCAAGGTTCGTATCATTATACGCACTGCGCGCCCCGGAATAGTAATAGGCAAGCGCGGCTCTGAGATAGAGGTGATGAAGAAGGAGCTTGTTAAGCTTCTCGGCAAAGAGATCACCATAGACATCGTAGAGGTAAGAAAGCCCGATACCGATGCGCAGCTTCTGGCAGAAAACGTTGCTCTTCAGCTAGAGCGCAGAGTCTCTTTTAGGCGCGCAATGAAGAAGGCCGTGACCTCTTCGCTCAGAATGGGCTCCAAAGGAATAAAGATAATGTGCGCAGGACGTCTTGGCGGCGCTGAGATAGCGCGCTCCGAGTGGTACCGCGAAGGTCGCGTTCCGCTCCATACGCTTCGTGCAGACATAGACTACGGTCAGGCCGAGGCCAAGACCACATACGGGATTATAGGAATCAAGGTGCTTATCTACAAGGGCGAGGCTCCGCTTCGCAGAGGCACTATGGAAGAGAAGAGCAGAACCTAAGGGTTCTATATAAACAGGTGACACTATGTTAATGCCGAAGAAAGTAAAATATCGCAAACAGCAGCGCGGTAAGCGCAGAGGACTCGCGCATAGGGGCTGCAACGTCAGCTTCGGTGAGTACGGACTCAAAGCCCAGGAATGCGGATGGCTCGATACCAGGCAGTTAGAGGCCGCGCGTATCGCCATGACCCGTTATATCAAGAGGGGCGGCAAGATCTGGATAAGGGTCTTCCCGGACAAGCCCATCACAAAGAAACCAGCAGAGACACGCATGGGTAGCGGTAAGGGTAGCCCTGAGAACTGGGTTGCCGTAATCAAGCCCGGACGCGTAATATATGAGATGGAAGGCGTAACCGAAGAAGTAGCCAGAGAGGCGTTCCGTCTGGCGGCGCATAAACTTCCGATACCAGTTAAGTTTGTAAAGAGAGAGGCTCTATGAAGTCCAAAGAGATAAGAGAGATGACGCTTGACGATATGAAGGCGAAGGCCGAGGAACTCAACAAAGAGATCTTCGCTCTGCGTATGCGTAATGTTACGTCTCAGCTTGAGAATCCGCTTAAAATCCGGGCTACGAGGCGCGATATCGCACGTATCAAAACCGTTATTGCCGAGAAGGAAAGGGCTACACAGAATGGCTGACGAAAGAAAGCAGAGAAAGACTATTACCGGCAGCATCGTGAGCTCGTCAATGGACAAGACCGTAGTTGTTAAGGTCGAGAGGCTCGCAAAGCATCCGCGTTACGGAAAGTATATCAAAAAGCGCGTTAAGTACAGCGCCCACGACGAGACCAACCAGTGCGGAACGGGAGACAAGGTCTCTATAGTCGCAACCAGGCCTCTGTCGAAGACCAAGAGATGGCGCGTAAAGGAAGTTCTCGAAAAGGCGAAGTAGGCTCGAACTCAACCGCGTATGGCCGGTTCAGATATATTTAGACATCAATTTTTTGAGGTAAGTTCTTATGATACAGATGCAGACCAAGCTCCGTGTTGCAGACAACTCGGGAGCGAAAAAAGTATCGTGCATACGCATAGTAGGCGCTGGTAACAAAAGTGTCGCTAACATCGGCGACGTGATTGTAGTCAACGTCAAAGAGGCGGTCTACGACGCAAAGGTAAAGAAGGGCGAAGTTGTGAGAGCCGTAGTTGTTCGCACACGCAAAGAGACCCGCCGTCCGGACGGAACATACATCCGCTTCGACGAGAACTCGGTTGTCATAATCAACAAAGACAACGAGCCGGTTGGAACCAGAATATTCGGCCCTGTCGCAAGAGAGCTGAGAGCTAAGAAGTTCATGAAGATAGTATCGCTGGCCCCGGAGGTTCTCTAGACCCGGCCCGGCTTTAGTTTGACGATTTTATAGAATGACGCTGAAGTTTGAAATGCAAATATAGTCGGAGCGGACAGAGACAGAGTTACTTCGGCTCCGAACAGAACGAAAACATTTTCTTTAAGGTAAATTATGCAGGCTAAAAAGTTCAAGATAAAGAAGGACGATCAGGTAATGGTCGTTGCGGGCCGCGAAAAGGGCAAGACCGGTAAAGTGACCGGCGTGCTTGTATCCAAGGGCCGCGTTACCGTTGAGAAGACCAACATGGTCAAGCGTCATACGAAGCCATCGGCCAAGTTGAAGCACGGCGGTATTTTAGAGAAAGAGGCGCCGATCGCGATCTCCAACGTAATGATAATCTGCGAAAAGTGCAAAGGTCCGGTGCGCGTCGGCAGGAAAGTGCTAGACGACGGCAGCAAGGTCCGGTTTTGCAGAAAGTGCGGCGAGGTAATAGACAAATGACTCCGAGGATGAAAGAGCAGTACACAAAAGAGATCGTAGCCGCACTGATGAAAGAGTTCAAGTATAAGAACATCATGCAGGTACCGAAGATCTCGAAGATCGTGCTCAACATAGGCCTCGGCGAGGCAGTGCGCGACGCTAAAGTAATCGACGCGGCAACGCGCGATATGACCAAGATCGCAGGGCAAAAGCCGATAGTCACCAAGGCGAAGAAGTCTATAGCGACCTTTAAGCTGAGAGAAGGCATGCCGATTGGCTGCGCCGTGACGCTTCGCGGGAACAGGATGTACGAGTTCTACGATCGTCTGGTGAACTTCTCGCTGCCGCGTATCAGAGACTTCAGGGGACTTAGCGACAAGAGCTTCGACGGGCGTGGAAACTACACGACCGGTATTAAAGAGCAGATAATCTTTCCTGAGATAGAGTACGACAAGATAGACAAGATCAGAGGCATGAACATTACGGTTTGCACTACCGCCTCTACCGACGAAGAGGCCAAGGCGCTCCTGAAACATATGGGAATGCCGTTTAGAAATTAAATATGCAGTCTGCCGCAAGGCGGACGGTAGAGGGAGGTACCTTTGGCTAAGAAGTCGCTTATAGCGAAGGCCAAGAAGAAGCAGAAGTTCAAGGTCAGGGAGTACTCAAGGTGTCCGATATGCGGACGTTCCAGGGGGTACTACAGAAAGTTCGATATGTGCAGAATCTGTCTCAGAATGATGGCGCTAAAAGGCCTTCTTCCGGGTGTTGTGAAATCGAGCTGGTAGATATTAGTCAGTTAATGAATTTAGTCGGAGAATAAAAAGATGTCAATGACAGACCCCGTAGCGGATATGCTGACCAGAATCCGCAATGCCTTGCAGGCCCGTCACTCGGAGATCAAGTTCCCCTCCTCGACCCTCAAGGTCGAGATAGCGCGGATACTGAAAGAAGAGGGCTATATAAAGGACTATCGCGTCTCCACCGGAGACGAGAGACCCTTGCTCGGTATACTTCTGAAATACAATCCTGACAAGAATGCTACCATCACGAGCATAAAGAGGGTAAGCAAGCCGGGCCTCAGGATCTACGTCAACAGCAATAAGGTTCCAAGAGTCCTTAACGGACTCGGCATAGCGATCGTCTCCACCTCAAGGGGTGTTATGAGCGACAAGAGCGCGCGCGAAGCCGGTGTCGGCGGAGAGGTGCTCTGCGAGGTCTACTAACCTGGGCCGGTTTTCCGGGGCGGTCTACAGGCCGGTTTTCCGGGGCAGGCCACGGTCGGTCTTTCAGGGTGGTTCACTTTAGACGGGTTTGCAGGCGGCTCAGTATTAGAATTTTTAGAATCTATTTTTATGTCACGGATTAAGAGGAATTGAGATATGTCCAGGATAGGTATACAGCCGATCGATCTGCCGGACGGCGTTAAGGCAACGCTTACAGGCAATACCTTAAAGGTAAACGGCAAGGGCGGCAACCTCGAGCTTGATATCAAAGAAGAGATATCGCTTGAGATTTTAGATAAGAGCATAGTCGTTAAGAGATGTGACGACACCAGAGAGGTTCGCGCCTTTCACGGCCTCTTCAGAAGCCTTGTTGCCAACATGGTGCATGGCGTCTCTGTCGGATTTGAGAAGAAGCTCGACATAATCGGGGTCGGGTACAGGGCCGATGTGCAGGGTTCGGTAATGAACCTCGCGCTTGGATACTCGCACCCGATAAAGTACGAGCTTCCAAAAGGCATAAAGGCTACGGTCGACAAGCAGACAAGTATACTTATTCAGGGTGCCGACAAGCAGGTTGTCGGTCAGGTAGCAGCGGATATCAGGTCTATGCGTCCTCCTGAGCCTTACAAGGGCAAGGGAATAAAGTACGCGGATGAGACTATAAGAAGAAAAGCCGGTAAGGCCGGTAAGGGCGCCGGAGGTTGATATGGCAGGAAAAGTAGTTAAAAAGAGCGGCTGGCAGAGAAGAAAAGAACGTGTCAGGAAGAAGATACACGGAACGGCTGAGAGGCCGCGCCTCAGTGTCTTCAGATCGAACAAGCACACCTATGCCCAGCTCGTAGATGATGCGACCAGCAGCACACTCGCTTCGGTCTCCACCGAGAACAAGGCGTTAAAGGCTGATGCTAAGGCGAATAAGACCGACAAGGCGAAGCAGGCCGGAGTACTCGTAGCCGAACTCGCTTCCAAGTCCGGCATAACCAGCGTGGTCTTCGACCGCAACGGTTACCTCTATCACGGACGCGTCAAGGCTTTGGCCGAAGGCGCGCGCGAAGGCGGTCTCAAGTTCTAAACCGGGCTTTTTTCCGGGCAACCCTTCGGGGGGACAAGTTACCACCGGGGCTTCTGGGCCAATTTTCGGGGCGCTTCTTCCGAGACGGGCCTTTAGGGTGTCGGGACGAGTGTTTAGAGTTTCATGATCTGCTTAAGAATTACAATAAGTATTTTTTTTACGGTGCTATGCACCGCAGTACAGATAAACTAGGAGGAGCTTTCTTTGGAAAAGAGTGTACCGGCTGCAGGGGAACTGAGAGACAAGCTGGTCTACCTGAACAGGGTAGCCAAAGTTGTCAAGGGCGGTAAGCGCTTCAGCTTTAGCGCTATTGTGGTTGTTGGCGACGGAGCCGGACGCGTAGGCGCCGGGCTCGGCAAGGCCAACGAAGTGCCGGAGGCGATTCGCAAGGCAATAGAGGCTGCCAAGGGTCAGCTCCACACGATTCCGCTCTCCGAAGAGGGTTCCATTCCTTTTGGAGTCATAGGCAGGTTCGGCGCCGGCAGGGTTATGCTCAAGCCGGCCTCCGAAGGTACCGGAATAATCGCGGGCGGAGCAGTTAGAGCCGTTGTCGAGGTTGCCGGAGTTCATAACATACTAACTAAATGTCTGGGGACCCATAATCCCCATAACCTGGTCAAGGCGACTATTGACGCCCTGACGCAGCTCAAAAGCCCGGAAGAGATGGCCTCTCTCAGGGGTAAGAGCCTTCACGAGGTCAGATAATGGCAGAGAAGGACTACATAAAGGTTACGCTTATAAAGAGCGGTATCGGATACAGCCTCAGGCAGAAGAACACCCTGAAGGGACTCGGTCTTCATAAGATGAACAGGCCGAAGGTTCTCTTGGACACCCCGGAGATCAGGGGTATGGTCAACAAGGTGAGTCACCTTGTGAGCGTGGAGAAGGCCTGAGCACTGTTGCTGCTACCGATGAGCCGATAAAGAGTATTTAAAATAAAGAATTAGGATAGAGAAAGCTATGCTCGATAGATTGAGACCCCCTAAAGGGGCACAGAAAAAGAAGAAGAGACTGGGACGCGGAATGGGCTCAGGCCTTGGTAAGACCTCTGGTAGGGGTCACAAGGGACAGAACTCAAGGACCGGCGGCGGAGTTAAGGCAGGTTTTGAAGGCGGCCAGATGCCGCTGCACAGACGTCTGCCAAAGCGCGGCTTCCATAACAAGTTCCAGATCAGATCCCGCATCGTGAACCTCAACGATATATCGCGCGTCTTCGAGGCAGGCACTGCCGTAGAGCCCGCAACGCTTATAGACAAGGGGCTCATAAAGGCACGCGGCGGTCCGGTAAAGGTACTCGGCAACGGAGAAGTTACCGGCGCCTATACGGTCAAGGCCAACCTCTTCAGCAAAGCAGCGATAGATAAGATCGAAGCCGCCGGCGGTAAGGCGGAGGTGGTGTGAGTTGGCACCCCCAGCTAAAAAGGCAAAATCTTCCGAGCTGAAACGCAGGATTATCTTTACCCTGCTGATGCTCGCTATTTTTAGAGTCGGCGTCTTTATTCCGACACCCGGAATCGATTCCGATGCGCTTGCCGGTTTCTTTCAGGCAGCAAGCGGTACGCTCCTCGACTTTGCAACCATGTTTACCGGTGGCGCGCTGGAACGCTTCAGCGTCTTTGCCCTCGGCATCATGCCGTACATCAGCGCCTCTATCATACTGCAGCTCCTGACAGCCGTGGTGCCGACTCTTGAGAAACTCTCGAAAGAGGGAGAGAGCGGCAAGAGAACCATAACGCAGTACACGCGCTACCTTACCATCGTTCTCAGTGTTATTCAGGGACTGATGATAGCCATAGGGCTTGAGTCGATGAGCGGGCCCGCAGGAGAGCCGATCGTGCTCGCCGCAGGCTGGTCGTTCCGTCTGATGACGGTCATTACGCTTACCGCAGGCACCTCGTTCCTGATGTGGCTCGGAGAACAGATAACGGAGCGCGGTATCGGTAACGGTATCTCGCTGATAATATTCGTAGGTATTGTGGCCAACCTGCCTTCGGCCGTAAACAACACCTACGCGCTTGCAAAAGCCGGAGAGATGAGTCCCATCTTCCTGCTCTTCCTGGCCTTCCTGATGATAGCTGTCGTAGCGTTTATCGTCTTTATGGAGACAGGGCAGCGGCGAATACCGATTCAATACCCGAAGCGAGTGGTCGGGCGCAAAGTGTTAGGCGGCGGAACGCAGCACCTGCCGCTGAAGGTGAACTCGGCAGGAGTTATCCCGCCGATATTCGCCTCGTCGATAATCGTATTCCCGGCTACTGTGGTCAGCTTTGTCGATATACCGGCAATGAAGTCGATAGCAGACAGCCTGAGCCCCGGAGGCGTGCTCTACAACGTACTCTTCGTGGCAGCCGTTATCTTCTTTACGTACTTTTACACGGCCATACAGTTCAACCCGAAGGACGTTGCCGAGAACCTGAAGAAGCAGGGCGGCTTTGTGCCGGGCATACGCCCAGGGCCCAATACCGCCGAGTACATAGATACCGTGCTCTCAAGACTTACGCTCTGGGGCGCTTTGTACCTTGCAGTAGTCTGTGTGCTGCCGTCTATACTGGTCTCTCAGTTCAACGCCCCGTTCTACTTCGGTGGTACGGCGCTGCTCATAGTCGTTGGTGTGGCAATGGATACAGCGCAGCAGATAGAGTCGCATACGCTCTCTCGCAGCTACGACGGATTGCTCAAGAAGGGCAAGATAAAGAAGTAAGGGGTACTCAATGGGCGACATGATACTCTTAGGAGCACCCGGAGCCGGTAAGGGGACCCAGGGCGTAAACCTGGCGAAACTCTACGGTACTCCGCAGATATCGACCGGAGATATCCTTAGAGAGAACGTTCGCAACAAGACCCCGCTCGGCGCTAAGGCAAAAGGCTTTATGGACCGCGGCGCGCTCGTCACCGACGAGATAGTAGTAGACATGGTGATAGATAGAATTGCCAAGCCAGACTGCCAGTCAGGCTTTATGCTCGACGGCTTTCCGCGTAATCTCGCTCAGGCCGCAGCCTTAGAAGAGATGCTAACGAAGATGAACCGCAGCATCGACCACGTTATAGGCATAGAGGTCGCCAACAAAGAGCTTATAAGAAGGCTAACGGGCCGCAGGGTCTGCAGAAAGTGCTCCGCAAGCTACCATACGATCTTCAACCCGCCGCAAAACATCGGCAGGTGCGACAAGTGCGGAGAAGAGATATACCAGAGAGACGACGACAAAGAAGAGACTATCGCAGAGAGGCTCAAAGTTTATGAGTCCGAGACCCATCCGCTGATAAGCTACTATACGGAAAAAGGGTTATACAGAGCGATTGACGGTATAGGCGGAGTAGACAGTATTACGGACGCCATTACAGGGGCTATAGACAAAGCCAGTGATAATTCTTAAGACACCGTCTGAAATCGACCGTATGCGTCGAAGCAACGTGATCGTAGCAGAAGTTCACCAGTTGCTCCGCGAGATGATAAAGCCCGGTGTCACGACCATGGAACTCGAACGGGTCGCCGAAGAAGAGACAGAAAAAAGAGGCGCAGTGCCGGCCTTCAAAGGGTACAGCGGCTATCCGTACTGCCTCTGCACCTCTATAAACGAAGAGGTCGTACACGGCATGCCGTCGGACAAAAAAGTCCTTAAAGACGGTGATATCCTCTCGGTAGATTTTGGCGTACTGCTCGACGGTTTCTACGGAGACGCAGCAGTAACGCACCCCGTAGGCACTATCTCTGATGAGGCTGCAAAGCTCCTGAAGGTCACCGAAGAGTCGCTCGACAAGGCGATAGAGCAGATAGTCGTAGGCAACAGGCTCCACGATATCTCTCATGCCGTACAGTCACACGTTGAGGCCGAGGGGTTCAGCGTAGTAAGAGACTTTGTAGGCCACGGCATAGGGCGCAAGCTGCACGAAGCCCCGCAGGTGCCTAACTTCGGATCTCCCGGAATGGGCCCGAGACTCAAGGCCGGAATGGTGCTCGCAATAGAGCCGATGATCAACATAGGCGGTCCGGGAGTAAGGGTTTTAGAAGACGGCTGGACGGCCATAACGACCGACGGCTCTCTCTCGGCGCACTACGAGCACTCGATAGCAATCACGGACGAAGGTCCATACGTACTAAGCAGGATTTGACCTGAGGTAAGAGGGAAGAATGGCAAAAGAAGAAGCGATAGCGGTAGAGGGAACGGTTCTGGAGACTCTGCCGAACGCCATGTTCACAGTGGAACTCGAAAACGACCACAAGGTTCTGGCGCACGTGTCTGGCAAGATGAGGATGCACTTCATCAAGATACTGCCCGGCGACAAGGTAACCGTAGAGCTTTCGCCCTACGACCTCACCAGAGGCCGTATTACCTACAGAGCCAAGTAACCTGGGCCTGTT
>JADFVP010000110.1 GCA_015222595.1 Pseudomonadota bacterium | reverse complement strand
CCCTTAAACCAATCCAGCACTTTTTATGCCTTCAATTGGAAATTGTTAATTCCAAGACTACCTCAAGAGTGCGAACTTGTAGGTGTAACACGCACCTCTTACCCAAAGAAAAGCCCCAAGGCCATTGCGACCTTGGGACTGTATAGTTTTTGTATAGTATAGGCTCGGTAACGTACGGTAATGTACGGTAAACGTCTTCCCCTGAAATGCCTATTTCCGTAATGAATAGCAACGTACGGTAATGTACGGTAAGGGACAGGAGGCCCCCGCCCATACCTCTTAATCAGCGGGTCGCAGGTTCGATCCCTGCGCGGCCCACCAATTAAACCAAGGGGTTACGGAGTTTTCCGTAGCCCTTTGGTTATTTCAAGAGCCGCATTGTGCTAAATTTGTGCTAAAAGTATCCAAAAGTCCATAAAATAACAGAAGGGATAGAGGCTGCATAAAGCTTCTATCCCTTCGTATTTTCTAGCAAAACTGGAAACCAGCCCTAAAGTTAAAGTTAGGGAGTTATGTTTATGGTAGTAAAGCTCTTTTGGGTCGGCTCTTGTCAGTCGTCGCCGAGCTTACCACGGTCGTTATTGAAGATAGCGTAGTGCGCCAGTCCGAGTTTTTGGAGCTTGTACTGGATCGAGGTTCTCAGGACCCCAAGACCGTAGATAGAGCTTCTTATGAAGTTTATGGAGCTTGCTTCGGGGAAGTACTTTGTCGGGCAGCTGATCTCTCCGAAGCGAAAGTTGAAGTAGGCCGTCTGGGCGAGCATCTGGTTGTCGAAGACAAAGTCGTCGGAATTGGAGTTCAGGGGCAGCGTCTCTAAAACCTCTCTTGAGAAGGCCCTGTAGCCGGAGTGGTACTCTGAGAGTTTCTGTCCGAGCAGCAGGTTCTCTATCGCCGTCAAGAAACGGTTGGCTATGTACTTGTACTTCGGCATGCCGCCGGCCAGGGCGCCGCGTCCGAGGATTCTGGATGCCAGCACAGCGTCGAACTCTCCTGAGGCGATCATCGAGGCCATGGCTGTTACGAGTTTAGGCGAGTACTGGTAGTCAGGGTGGAGCATTACGACGATGTCCGCCCCAAGCCGGAGGGCCTCCGTGTAGCAGGTCTTCTGGTTGCCGCCGTAGCCCCGGTTCTGCTCATGAACAACGATATGCTCGATGCCGAGTTCTTTGCCTACCTCGACGGTTCTGTCGCTCGAATGGTCGTCTACGAGCACCACCGTATCGACAATATCGTGCGGGATATCGTTATAGGTAATGACGAGTGTCTTTTCAGCGTGGTATGCAGGCAGCACCACCACTATTTTCTTTCCGTGTAGCATAGGCTTATTATATCGTCATCTTCGAGTAAAAAATAAGAAGTTTTTTTCGCAACTCAAAAGCCTTCTGATTCGGGGCTTTTAGCGCGCTTTGTGGTTGTCGGGCTGTCTTGACACTCCGGTGGCGCTGTGTTAGTTTTTTACCTGTAACTCTCTAGCGGTTCTTTTTATCTCCATAGACGGATTTCTTATACTACTTATATGAGCAGAGACAATGAGTGACCTTCCGACTCCTGCCAACAGCGGCCTTGTCGGGCGCAGAAGTATCATAATTGTATCGGCTTTTGTAATCGCCCTCATTACTCTTCTGCTCTACCTTCCTACGCTCAATAACGGCTTTGTCTATTGGGACGACCCCAAGTACGTCTATGAGAACCTCAGTATCCGAACCCTCGACCTCGACTTCTTTAAGTGGGCTGCTACGGCTGTCGTGGTCTCTAACTGGCACCCGCTTACACTTCTCTCGCATGCCGTAGATTACCGCCTCTTCGGGCTCGACCCATGGGGACACCATCTAACCAGCATGCTTTTTCACAGCGTCAACACGGCTCTCTTCTTCTTTCTGACGCTCCGCCTTATAGAGTTCGGCAGCCGGGGCGCACGCGGCTTTGCCCGTTATACGCTTATAAACCCGGCGGTCCTGCTCTCGGCCTCGCTGGCCGCGCTGCTCTTCGGGCTTCACCCTATACACGTAGAGTCTGTGTCGTGGGTCTCGGAGCGCAAGGACGTGCTCTCGGCCCTCTTCTTCATGCTCTCTATCTACTTTTACCTTGGGTATGTCGGGGCCAGGGGAGGGAAAAGAACGACGGCGCGGCGGCAGTACGCTCTTTCGCTAGTTGCCTGCGTACTGGCGCTAATGAGCAAGCCGATGGCGGTGTCGTTGCCTGTTGTGCTCTTTATACTAGACTACTATCCGCTCGAACGGTTGCCGGGCGCTCATGGCTGGGCAAAAGGTGTTCGCCGGGCTCTGCCGGAGAAGGTGCCGTTTATCGCCCTTGCCGCCGTCTCTTCCGTGGTAACGCTCTGGGCGCAGAAAACGGGCGGGGCCATTCAATCGCTAGATGCCGTCTCGTTCTCGGTCCGTATCCTCCTAGCCTTCCGTTCTTATCTCTTTTATCTCTACAAGATGGTACTGCCAACAGGGCTCGCTCCTTTTTACTACCACCCAATAGACGCAGACCTCTTTAGCCTTGAGTATATTCTGCCCCTGCTGCTCTTCTGTGTGATCACTTTCGTCTTCTTTTGGGTGCTCCGCAGGCGGAAGATCTTTACAGCGGTTTGGCTCTACTACGTTATAACGCTTCTGCCGGTAATAGGCATAGTGCAGGTCGGCTCGCAGGCTGCCGCAGACCGGTATACCTATCTGCCGGGGCTCGCCCCGACCCTTCTGGCAGCGGTTTTGTTCGGTCTCTTTATCGAGAGGTGCAGAAGAAAGGTGCTCCGTAACGCACTGGTATCGGCAGCTGTTGTCGTGCTCGTACTCTTCTCTATAATAACCGTTAAGCAGGAGTCGGTCTGGAGGGATACTATCTCTTTCTGGACGCGGCAGGTTACGGCCTATCCGTCTGTCAAGTCGTATACGTCGCGGGCCGAGGCGTACCGGAGGGACGGAAGGTACGAGACCGCGCTCGGCGACTATACCTCTGCAATAGAGTTAAGCATTGGTACCGAGGATTCTGACGGCATAGACCCCAGCGAGATTTATACCAACAGGGGCGGTGTGCTTCGTAAGCTCGGCGCAACTGAGAGGGCGCTCGGCGACTTTTCTGCTGCTCTCAGGATTAATCCGAAGAACCTGAAGGCGTACAATAACAGGGGCAATATCTACCAGAGTACAGGCCGGTACGGGCTGGCCGTTAGAGACCTTAGCGCGGCTGTCGGGCTCGACCCGTCGGTTGCGGCCACGCACTTCAACTTAGGTGTGGCTCTTGCCGGGGCGGGTAGAAGGGGTGACGCGCTCAGGGAGTTAAGGATCGCTTCGCGCATGGGGATAGGCGCGGCAGAAGGGGCGATAAAGACGCTGGGGCTCGAGTAGCGGTGCCTCTCTATAGTAACCGCCGAAGTATTGATTAAAATCAATTGAGTTGAGTGCGGACTGCGCTATACTATAAAGTGCAGGCGTTTTTGTTATTACCAAAATATTCCGATACTCGATGAGACAGGTATTGAGCTGACACCGAACCTACACGCAGTGGAGCAGTATGAAGCTGAAAGAATTTTACCTCTTCGAGGCGCTTGAGCCTAAACACCTCGAAAGGCTCAAAGAGATAAGTACGCTAAAGAAGTATAAGAAGGGGCAGTTGCTCTTTTTGGAGGGCGAGCAGCCCGACAACCTCCATCTGCTTACCTCCGGCGTCTTGAAGGTCTACAAGACCGACCCAAAGGGCAACGAGGTTGTGCTGAAGCACTTTCAGCCGGTGGAGCTTATCGCGGAGCTTGCCAACCTGGAGCATATCCCTTTTCCGGCCTCCGCCGCTTTCGAGACCGACGGTGAGGTGCTCGTAATAAAGTACGGCCTCTTCGAGTCCGACTTTTTGCGCAACCCTGCGCTCTCGCTCTCTATCATAAAGTCGCTTACGCTCAAGCTGAGGGCGTTAAATACGGTCATCTCCCAGTCTATGACCATGACTTCGGCGGGCAAGGTCGCGCGCTTTATCTACGATAACGAGTCTCTCTTTCTGGATCTTAAGCAGCACAAGATAGCCTCTATTCTAAATATTACCCCTGAAACCTTGAGCCGGGTAATCAGAAAGTTGAGAGAGTCCGGGGCGATTGAAAAGTCGGAGAACAAGTTCAGGGTGGTGGACAGAAAGCAGCTAAAAGAATTTTTTTCCTAGAGACTGTGCCTAGAGACTGTGAACGATTCGCGCGTACAGTTCCGGAAGCTTTCTCGTAAGACTCTCCACACTCGGAAGTATTGCGTGGTTCTTTTTGCCGAAGATGCGTTGCAGGTAGTCGCGCCCGGCTAGGTCGATCGTAAGGCAGAACGGCACAATGTTGAGCCCCTCGGCCTCTTTAATGGCCATACGCGTATCTTCAACCCCGTACCTTCCTTCGTACTCGTCTATGTCGTTCGGCTTTCCGTCCGAGAGAATAAAGAGCAGTTTCATCTTCGACTTCTCGTTAGAGAGGACTTCGGTGGCGCGCCTGATTGCCGGGCCCATGCGGGTGTATTGGTGCGGTATAAGCCCCCCGATGCGCTGCTTTACCTCCGTACTTCCGTACTCCTCTTTAAAACTCTTTATGCGGTAGAAGCGGCAACCCTTGCGTCCCTTTCCTGAAAAGCCGCAGACCGCGTACCTGTCTTCGAGCCGCTCCATCGCTTCTGAGAGCACGACAAGGGCCTCCTTCTCGTGGTCTATGACTCGTCGGTCGGATATCCATGCATCGGTGCTCATGGAGAGGTCTACAAGGAAGAGCACGGCGAGGTCGCGCTCCGTTCTGTGCTCCGAGATGTAGAACCGGTCGTCGGGCTGGCGCCCGGCGCTTATGTCGGCTTCGGCCTCCACGACAGCGTCTATATCTATCTCTTCGCCTTCGGTCTGCCGCGTGGTCTTGCGCGTTTCGGGGTTGAGCATCTCGAACTTTCGCCGCACCTCTTTAATTATTCCGCGTCGGGACTCCAGCACATCTTCTACGAAGTTGTCCGAGACCTCCTCTGCCGTAACCTCCGTTACTTTTGAGTAACTCTCCCGATAGCACTTCTTCTTATAGTTCCACTCCGGGTAGATGTGCACCTCGGCTGTTTCAGGTTCGTCGATACTACTGTCGCTGCCGCGCGGCTCGGCTTTTTCAAGCTCCGCGTCGAAGAGCGTATTTGCCGTGCGCTCAAGCTCTGAGGTCGTAAGCTCGGCCATATCGTCCGCGTTCT
Source organism: Pseudomonadota bacterium (assembly GCA_015222595.1). Taxonomy (GTDB): domain Bacteria; phylum Desulfobacterota; class GWC2-55-46; order GWC2-55-46; family JADFVP01; genus JADFVP01. The sequence goes on along the minus strand of JADFVP010000110.1, from coordinate 6,284 downwards.
TGCTCTGCTCTTCGTCTGGCGTGTCGTCGAAGGGGCGCGTTACGTTCACGAACTCTGCCCAAGAGAGAACCTTGTCGTAGATGTTCAACAGCAGGCCCTGCTCGTTGGCCTCTTCATCGACCTCTTCCGTTTTGGTAAGGTACCGGCTCCGCTCCTTCTCGTCCGTACTCGGCTTTTCGTTCTCCTCTTCCGGCGAGCCGTCGGCGCTGCTGCTCTCTGTGCTCTGCTCCGGTATGTCCGTGCCGCCGGTTGCCGCGCTCTCGGTCAGCCGGTCAACAAGAAGCCTGCCCCATGGTGCAAAGGGAATCATGCCTCGGTAACGCTTTGTTTTTACCCCGTTTTCGGTCCATGCGGCTGCAATACTTTCGGCTTCCTCTAGGCTCGCATCGGCAGAGTCTGTGGCATGGGCGAAAACGCCAGAGCCGTGTGCGTCTGAGAGTGCGGCAGACAAGAACGCTTCGGCTAGTTGCTCGGCTTCTCTTAATACTTGTGTCCGGGGTCTTTGTGCCAACAGGTATGTTGCCGTCTCACTCCAGTCTTTAAAGAGCCCCGGGTACTCGGCAGCGAGTATGCTCGTTAGCCTTCGGTTCTCGATGATCCAGAAAAGGTCGGCCACGAGGTTGTCTGTGCCGAGTAGAGCCCGATTTTCGAACGCGCTCTTTAGCGTGCCGTGAGATTTTTGAGCTGAGAGATAAAAGATAATGAACTTGGCGAGCGTGACCTGTGCAGTTGTTGTCTGCATTGCAACGAGCGAGACAGGCAGGTAGATAGTTTCTGAGTCGCACCACGCAAAGGCGTGGTCTACGAGGAGTGCGGGGTGGGCGGTCTTGCGGAGTATCGACAAGTAGGGGCGAGGAGTTGCATCGCCCTTGAGATCGACGACTCTCATAGGCGTGCCCGTTAGTGCCGAGGCGAGAAGGGTGAAGCGTTTAAGCTCTTCTTTAAGTAGTAGCGGCGCGGCCTCTGTCTCCCAGGCCCTGAAGCGGCGGGCGTGGAGCGCCCGCATCACCGTATCTACCCCTTTGCCTACCAGATGCTCCATGCCGCTTGCTCCGCTATTTCTATATTCTTTACTTTATCGATTTAAAAGGTTGCCGCGACAATGTCGAGCATACTTTTGTGCATGTCGGGGTCGTCGGTAAGCGCTAAAACGATTGCGGCCTCGCAGGCTGCTCCAGGAGAGAGCCCTTTCTGTATAAGGGCAGCCGCGTGAACAAGAAGCCTTGTGCCGGGGGGTGACTCAAGGCCCGAGTCTACGAGGGCGCGCATCTTGCGCCCTGCGCTTACGAGCTTTGCAGCCTGCGAGTTGTCTATGCCGCTCTCTTTCTCAACTATCTCTGTTTCTTTCTCCGCGTTCGGGTAGTCGAACTCTATTGCGATGAATCGTTGCCGGGTGGAAGTCTTCAGGTCTTTCAAGAGGTGCTGATACCCGGGGTTGTACGATACGACGAGCATGAAGTCGTCCGGAGCCGCGAGTTCCTCTCCTGTCTTTTCTAGCGGCAGTCTGCGCCTGTCGTCGGTAAGCGGATGAATGACGACTGTGGTATCTTTTCGTGCCTCCACCACTTCGTCGAGGTAGCAGATTCCGCCCTCTCTTACGGCCCGCGTTAGCGCGCCGTCCGCCCAGACCGTTTCGCGCCCCTTTATGAGGTAGCGTCCGAGAAGGTCCGAGCTTGTGAGGTCGTCGTGGCAGGCTACGGTGTAGAGGTGGAGCCCGAGCCGCCAGGCCATGTGCGCCACAAAGCGGGTCTTGCCGCAACCTGTCGGCCCCTTTAAGAGCACCGGCATATTACTATGGTAGGCCGCCTCGAATATCTCTATCTCGTTGCCTACCGGCAGGTAGAAGGGGGCCGTAGCCCCCTCCTTGCTGCCGTCAGGCTGTACTCTTTTTTCTGTTTTACTCATCACAGATATCCATTCGTGTTGAATTTACCTGTTCTGTTGTCTCTAACGACTGCTTGCCCTCTTAAGAAGGAAGAAGTCGTAGAGGTAGACTGCCAAACCTAAGGTAAAGGTCGCTCCGAAGAAGAGCCTCATACCGTAGAAGATCACCATGTGGGTCTGCGTCTCCATGTAGCTTGTAGCCAGTATGCGCTGCAAGTAGACTTGTACCACACCCGCACCGGTAAGAGAGAGCGCAATGCAGATCATGGAGATAACCATTGTCCAGAAGGCGAAGATTTCGGCCTTTTGGCTCATTATCTCCCCTGTCTTCTTCCTGAGGTTAGGCACGGCATACGAGGTCATGGCTAGCACTATCATGGCGTATGCGCCGAAGAAGGCCAGGTGGCCGTGGCTTGCCGTCATCTGCGTGCCGTGCGTGTAGAAGTTTATCTGCGGCAGGGTGTGCATGAAGCCGAGTACTCCGGCGCCGAGAAAAGAGACTATCGCTGTTCCGACCGTCCAGTTGAGCGCCGCTTTGTTCGGGTGCTTCTTGGTCCTCATGCTTACCATCTTGAGAGAGAAGATGATCATTGCGACGAACGGCAGTACCTCTATCGCGCTGAACCATGCTCCCCATACCTGCCAGAACTCCGGCGTGCCTATCCAGTAGTAGTGGTGGCCCGTGCCGATGATTCCAGTTAAGAAGGTAAGGCCGATGATAATGTAGAGCCACTTCTCGGCGATTTCTCTGTCCACGCCCGTAAGTTTAATGAGGAGGAAGGAGAGAATGGCCGCCATAATCAGCTCCCAGACGCCCTCTACCCACATGTGCACTACCCACCACCAGAAGTACTTGTCCATAACCATGTTGTCAGGTTTGAAGAAGGCGAAGAGGTAGAAGACCGCGAGGCCTAAAAATCCTATCAGCAGGACTACCGTTATGCTTGTTCTCCGGCGTCCCTTTATCATGGTCATTACCATGTTGAAGATGAACATAAGAACAACTATGACTATTGCCACTTTAATCAAGAAGGGCTGTTCGAGGAACTCTCTGCCGTCGTGCCACCTGAAGAGGTAGCCTACAACTGCGGTGGCGCCTCCTACGAGGAACATCCAGAAGTGGAGCCAGGCGAGCTTGACGCTATATATCTCCCCCTCTACCTCTTCGGGCAGCAGGTAGTAGGCCGAGCCCATGAAACCGAAGATTATCCAGACCACGAGCAGGTTGATATGTATCATTCGGGCAATATTGAAAGGTATTGCCGGAAAGAGAAAGTCGGGCGCCAGGTACTGTATACCTATGACGATACCGAAGAGTATCTGGGCTGCAAAGAGCCCGAGCGCCGCCACGAAGTATGGAAAGGCCACGCGTTGAGATTCGTATTTGTAAGTCATTTTTGTCTCCCTATGCACTGTTATTCTATAAAAACAAGTTTAATGCCGTTATCTGTTGCTGCCTAACCTTCTATGTTAGGCGGCCAGTTCGACGTGTTGATCTTGCCCATCCAGATGAAGAACTCTACGAGCGAGTCGATATCTTTTTCGGAAAGGTCGAACTGCGGCATCTTTCTTGTCGTGCCCCAGCCCTGAACCGCAGCCGTTTCCAGCACAACGCGCACATACCCCTCGCCGCGTCTTGCTATTACGTTGCCGAGTTCAGGTGCGTAGTACGCTCCCTCGCCGAGCAGCGTATGGCAGTCTATGCAGGCATGGCGCTCAAAGACCTTCTTGCCCCAGGCCACCCCTTCGGTGATGTTGCCGGTATTAGCCCTTTCGGGTAATGATTGTAGTGAGAGGACGGTCATATACAAAAATATTGCCGATACTATTACCGTCGCTCCGATAAACATGTTTCTTGCCGAAGCCCTATTCATATAAATTCTCCTTGCCGGTCTCTTTTGACCACTGTTTAATACGTATAGCTGCCTATCTACCGTTCTAGGCTACAGTGTCTGCCCCGTATCTTCATTGATACGAATCAAGAAACCTATCATTTCATAAATTAGTAGAGGGCGCAACCCTTGTGTTTGAGCCGGGAGGTGTTAAGATTGGGTATAGGGCTGATGTTGGTCGGTTTTGACCGTGAGGAATATGTAACAAGGAGGCTGTTATGCATGTAGAGAACGAGGGAGATAAGTACGTCTGCAAGATATGCGGTAATGAGGTGGTTGTTACGCATGTAGGCGGCGGAGAGCTGGTCTGCTGCAACGAGCCGATGGAGTTGGTCACCAATTAGTTGGGAAGTTTTCGTGGTTTACCTGCTATGCGCAGGGCAAGAATTAAGTGCGTATCTCTATGGTTTGCGTACTTAAGTAGGATTGATACGGCTTTGCGGCCCGCGCTCAATAAAAGCAGCGCCTACTCCGCGTAGGGCGTGTATTGATTGCAGAGTTATAGTGATATGCGTGCCTAACAGGCTTTTAAAGGCTTTGCGGTACGCGCTCAATAGAAATAGCGCCTCTTCCGCAGAGGGCGAGTATAAGTTTTGGGAGTTTTCGTGGTTCGCGTACTTGAAGAGAAGCCGGTTGGCTTTGCGGTATGTGCTTAATAAAAACAGCGCTCCCCGTGCGGGGAGCACTTACTTTTTTTTGCTGTTGAGGAAAGCGTTGACTCTGCGGATAACGAAGCCGGTGACCATGAATGAGAGTATGAGAATCACTATGGGGTCCGAGAGCCAGTTCATCAGGGACTCCATAATCGCTTCTGTTTTCTGTTCCGGCATCTTCTCTGCTCCGTGGTCTGAGTAAACTCTCTGCTTCGTTTTGGTTTTCGCCCCCTTTTTATACCCCTTTAAGCCTATAAAGTCAAAGCTGCGTCCCGGATAGCTACCCGGGGCGGTAAGAGACCGCGCGTCCGGGCTAGAGAGCCCAAGGTGGTAACGGAGTTGATTTGTCTCTCCATAGATGGTATTTTTTTATCTTCTTTTATGGGTTGTAACAGGGTTTGCCCCTGCGCGCTACCAAGTCTCTTAACGACGATTGTGAAGATTCTCTTATGAAGATAAAGTTTAACGAGTCCCCGGACTTTACGGTAGGAATAGAGCTTGAAGTTCAGCTTGTGGACTCCAAGAGTTCTGCGCTAGTCTCTCGCTGCACAGAGGTGCTCGGCTCTCTTACCGAGCACACCGAGTTCGTCAAGCACGAGCTGATGGGGTCGAACATAGAGATCGTAAGCGCCAAGAGCAACTCTGTAGCCGAAGCCGGGGTTGATCTGCGAAGCAAACTCGCCGCTGTTATCGCTTCAGCCGCCAAGCACGACACGCGCCTGTGTCTTTCCTCCACCCACCCGTTCTCTTTGTGGCGCGAACAGCAGGTAACGGACTCTCTCCGGTACCACGAGCTTTTAGACAAGCTCCAGCTGGTGGGCCGACGGTTCAATATCTTCGGGCTCCATGTCCACGTTGGCGTGAACAACGCCGAAAAGTGCATCTATGTGATGAACCGCATGCTCTACTACCTGCCGTACCTGCTCGCTGTTTCAGCCAACTCGCCCTTCTGGCAGGGTGAAAATACCGGCCTCAAATCTTACAGGACAAAGGTCTTTGAGACGCTTCCGACCGCAGGGCTTCCGTTCTACTTTAAGGACTGGGCCGACTATACTAATGTGGTCGAAAAGTACATAGCCACCGGAGTCATAAAGACGATTCGCGAACTCTGGTGGGACATCAGGCCGCATCCCGATTTTGGTACCGTAGAGGTGCGTGTTTGTGATATTCCCGTGAGTCTGAAAGATGTTCTCGCTATCGCCTCGCTCATCCAGGCAATAGTAAAGAAGCTCAGCGACGAGTTCGATGCCGGAGTGCCGTTCGAGCGGCCCCACTCTTTTGTTACCAGAGAGAATAAGTGGCGCGCATGCAGGTACGGCGTCGAGGGAGATTTCCTTACAAAAGACGGCGGATCGGTTATGAGCGTCAAAGAGGCGGTTGGAAGTGTGGTGGAGGCCGTTACGCCTGATGCGAAAGAGCTTGGCACATACGAGACTCTGCTCGGCATTAATGATATACTTGAAAGTGGCACCGGCGCCCAGAGGCAGCTAAAGATCTTTGAGGAGACAGGCTCTCTTCGTGCGGTAGTTTCAGAGCTTGCAACAGCGATAGAGCGAGAAGCGGGGAAAGAGTAGGGTATGAAAGGTATTGTAGCGGCAGGGCACGATCTTACGGCACGGGCCGGGGCCGAGATATTGAGAGCAGGCGGAAACGCCTTCGACGCGGTGGTTGCGGCGACCTTCGCCTCTTTTGTAACCGAGAGCGCGCTTACCAGCGCGGCAGGCGGCGGGTTTATGCTCGCCCACCAGGCAGACGACAAGAGCGCGCGGCTGTACGACTTCTTTACCGATGTGCCGGGCAGAGGGCGCACCGGGGCAAATGAAGAGATGAACTTTTACGGCCTCCATGTGAACTT
>JADFVP010000014.1 GCA_015222595.1 Pseudomonadota bacterium | reverse complement strand
TCCGACGACATGGACCAGTCTCTGCTCGATGTGTTGGTAGACGACTCTTTTCCGGCACCGAACGAACTGCTCGGCAATTCAGCCAGGGCAGAGCTGATAAGAGATTGGATGGGGATGATCGAAGAGAACGAGCGCGAGGTCATCAAGCTCCGCTACGGCTTTGTGGATGATGCGCCCAGAACGCTTGAGGCGATAGGAAATATTTTTGGGGTAACCAGAGAGCGGGTAAGGCAGATAGAGATGAAGGCTCTGGGCAAACTCAGGGGGATTATAGAGGAGGAGGATATGACCTTCTCCGACGTTGTCTGATACCGGCTCTGTTCTCTTATGACTGCTTCGGGCAACGGACTCCCCCTTTTAAGCTTTGCAAAACTTGGCCCTTAACGGACTCTTTTAGTTGGGGTAAGTGTGTGTGTGGTAGTAGTGGTTCAGTAGTAGCAGTAGAAGCAAGCAGTACCTGTATCCAGTAAGTAACGCTGTATCTACATCCTCCGGCGCATGTGCCGACTGAAAAGTCGGCACATGCGCCATTTGCCATTTCAGGGGTTGTGGTTTTAAATGGTGGGCAGTGCCCACCCTACACGACTAAGGAGTTTGAGCGCCTGCGATTCTCTTTAAAGCACCGTTCTGTGCCCTATCACTTTCCATTCGAACGACACGCTTATTATACAAGTGCGAGAGTGCTTCCTGCAGTACGCACATTTTATACCTACCACTGAACACAATATTTCTACCGGAAATAAACAAAGCCCACCGACTATTAAGATCGATGGGCTTTGATACTTGCTATTCTTAAACTTCTAAGCTTTGAACTTTCTCCTCACAAACCCAAGACCAATAAGTCCACTTCCTAAAAGGAGGAGGATGGAGGGTTCTGGGACACTAGCTTGATAAGTAAAGTTATCAATACTGATCCAGTCATAAGCACCATTCCAGCTTAGGGTGGCATAAGAGATAGCGCCTACCCCCCCAATCCCGTAATAATTTCCGAGAGAGGTGGGCCCAGTTGATGGAAGAGCATAAGTGTCAAGTAATATACTCGCTGAGTCATACGCGCTTAATGTCCATGATGCAAAAGATTCTGCCATAGACCAGTTAAATCCAAAGGCACTAGTACCGCCTGCGAAGGAGATATCTAGATTGCCGAATCCGTTATTATCGTAAGTTCCGTTGTCCAGGTAGTAACCGGTCGAATTGTATCCTTGGTACACATTATCAATACGCAAATGGTTGTCAAGAGAAGTAAAGGTTACATCGCCTACTGAAATAGCACCGTAAGTGCCCAGAGTTTCACCTTCAAAATCTATTTGTGTACCGCCTGCGAGAGCCGCGTCGGTTAACGGATTGCCAAACCCTGAAATTTGTGCGGCGTTGGCAGAGACCGTAAGGCCAATGACAATCAGCAGTGCAGAAAGTAATTGAAATCCTCTTTTCATTTTTCTTCCCCCTCAGTTGAGTTAGATAGTATTTCTTACTGAATGATTTTTATCGATAAGTTCTATATTAATTCCTATTAGTGTATCATTGCAAAGAATATGCCAAGGCTTGCGCACATAGCCCAACTACTGAATTTACCAGTACAAATAGCCTGCATGCTAAATAAAACAACCTCAAGGCAAACTCAGAAAGTGTAAAAAAAACCGCCATATACTATGCTATAACATACAATTAGTGTAAGTTCTTCGGTGGGTTGCGGGGGGGGATGGCAGTGTAAAATAAATTTACACCATTCGAACTTTTTAACATAAAAAGATCAAAATTGAGCTACCGCAGTGCTAATCATAAAAATATCTACTAAATACGTACTTCACTTAATAATAGATACTATTTAGGCTTCCTTAAAGTGTTTAGTAGTAGGTGTAAGTCGCAACTCGTCACTCTTCTTTCCGTTCACTCTTTTGTACTCCACGTACTCGCTCCTTTCTGTTCTCTGTACTCTTTGTGCATTTTATAGTTAACTACCCTTGGAGAGCATTGAAGCAGAACGCCTTTAGAAGTTGTGGGCAACCAGACTATAACTGCCCGGCATTAAGTGGCCAAGTCATGTGGCCGGTTGGGCCTGAGGTCGCACAAGGCAAGCTATCGATTTAGTTCTCGGATAAATGAGGGCCATGCTAAAAGTAAAGCCATATGCACCTATACTATTGGTCGTCGTTGGCTTCGCTATCTATTCTAATATACTTGATGCACCTTTCGTTCTCGACGACAACGTCTATATTACCGATAATCCCTGGGTCGGGTCGCTCGGCAATCTCTTTGACATGCGTGACGCTCGGTATGTCGGCTTCGTAACATTCGCACTCAATAACTACATTGGCGGTGGCCTGTTTGGGCTTCACATCACTAATGTCGCTATACATGTTGCAAACTCCGTACTGCTCTATCTATTAATCTCCGCACTATTAAGGGCTTTGGTTGCAAAGGGTTTTTTTGGTCCTGATGAAAAGCCTCTGGTCAATCTTGATAGGCTCGCCCTCTGTATCGCTCTCGTCTTTGTCGCCCATCCTACACAGATATACGCAGTAACATACATAACCCAGCGCTTTACCTCTCTTGCAACGCTCTTTTACCTCGGAGCGATCATCTTCTACCTGAAGTCAGCGCCTGATATTTCAGGCAACGGCAGTAATCGGTTTCGCTCGTCTCTCTGTTACGTCTTTTCATTGATCTTGACCGTGATTGCCATGAAAACCAAGGAGATAAGCTTCACGCTTCCGGTGGTGCTCATGGGTGTTGAGTTTGGTCTTCTACGTAGAGAGTCATGTGCAAAGGTCTCCGTAGTCCGCATTATCCCTTTTATCCTAACGATGCTCATAATACCTCTTGGCGTCATTGGGGTGGGTATTTTGGGTGGCACGGAGAATGCCGTCGGAGAGTTGATGATGCAGCAGAAACTCAAAGATATAGCTGCGGTCTCTAGCTATGAGTACCTGCTGGGCCAGAGTATGGTAATAATAACATACATCAGAATGCTCCTTATACCGGGTAGCGAGTGTTCGGCATGCGACTTTTCCATCGGAAAATCGTTCTTCGAACCGGCTATCTTTTCTGCGTCCGTTACCCTGCTTATAGTCATCGCAGCAACGGTATACCTCTTCATCCGTTCGGTCGCAAGACGTAACGGCTACCTGCTGCTCATTTCTTCAGGCATACTGTGGTTCTTTCTGACCCTCTCAGTCGAATCCTCGGTCATTCCCATACAGGATATAATAGTAAGACACCGCACATATCTGCCTGGTGTCGGTTTTATAACCTCCGCTGTTACGGCATTTTTTCTTCTGGTATCTATTATCAACAGGCGCAAGAGGGTCAACATCAGTCCTTTTTATATAACGCTCATTTTTGTGCTTATGATTTCTGTAATTACGCATATGCATAATCGGCTCTGGACCGATGCGATAGGCCTTAACACATATTTTGCGGAACTGGAGCCGTGCTCTTCGAGCCACCACATAAGCCTTGCAGGAGTGTATGCGAGCGAAGGCAGGTGGAAGGCGGCGCATACAGAGTACAGGAAGGCGGTCGGGATTGAGCCGGACCGCGTGCTGGCATGGTCGAACCTTGCAAAGGTCTCGATGAGGCTCGGGCTCTTCGATGAGGCAATCGAAGAGTACGAAATAGTGCTAAAACTAGAGCCGGGCAACTTTAATGCTCACTACTCAATAGGGCTCCTGTATCTGAAAAAGGGGTTGCCTGACGAGTCCGATGTAGAGCTTGCGCAGGCGCTACGCCTAAGCCCAGGAAACGAGATGGTACTTAAGCTGCGTGCTCTTCTTTTAAAGGTGCGCACCGGAGAGTTCGACCCCTCCGGCCTGAAGATACGCATGTCCGACTGAGCGACTACGGGATTCGCCGGCCCGCTTGCCGTACTCTTTGTGCATCATATAGCTAACTACCCTGAGAATGCATTGATGTAGCCGTGTAGGGTAGGCACTGCCATCTTTGTTGTTTCGGCTCTGTTGTTACCGTTCACTCTTTTGTACTCCACGTACTCGCCCCTTTCTGTTATACTCACCCCCTTATGCTATTGTTGACGTTTTCTATTGTTGGGTATAGACGGTAAGGTGGGGTATGGCAGCAGATCTACCCGGAAATCTAAAAGACAATCTAAATATAGTGCTTGTCGAGCCGCGCGGGTCTGGCAACGTCGGCTCCGTTGCGCGCGCTATGATGAACACGGGCCTTAGAAATCTCGTGCTCGTAAACCCGTGCCACCACATGAACAACGAGGCGTTGTCGATGGCCTGCAACGCCACCGACGTGCTCGCCGCAGCAGAGATTTACGAGACGGTAACCGACGCCATCAGCGAGACACCTGTAACGTTTGGCGCGACGAGAAGAACCGGCAGGCTCCGCTACCCGATGCTGACGCTCAAAGAAGCATCTGCCGAGATACTGAAGTTCAGCGCCACCAATAGGGTTTCGATCCTTTTCGGGCGCGAGGACAAGGGCCTTATGAACGAAGAGACCGCAGAGTGCGACGTGCTCTTCGAGATCCCTTCCGACCCGGAGTACGCTTCGCTGAACCTCGCCCAGGCCGTAATGGTCGTCTGCCATACGCTCTTTATGGATTCGCTAGAGCAGAGCGGCCCTGCGGTCGAGCCGTCCATTACTGCCGCACCGAGGGCCGATATCGCTGCTATGTACGTCCATCTTGAGGCCACGCTAAAGGAGCTTGAGTACGGGGAGCAGGGCGGGGAGCATATCTTAAGGGCCATTATGCGGAGCTTCCACCGGCTATGGGGGCGCACGGCGCTCATGGACAAGGAAGTGAACATGATACGCGGTATCTTGAATCAGATAAGTGCCCGAACTGTAAAGAAATAACCTGTTGTTGTCTGCTCTTTTCGAGGCTCCGGGGCTCCGGGGCCGTTCTTGCTCTGACAGTATACTCCCCGGCGCGCTTGCCACTGCCTTTGCAGCCCCTCTCTAATACTTAATAGGCTTGACTTACCGCCCTTCTCATGCGACTCTATATTTGAAAAATGTATCAAATACTCCGGTTGCTGCCGGTCTGTTTTTTCACACGTCAGCAAGGGAATCTCGTGGTCCGGGCATGCTCGGAGAATCGGGAACGGACACGCCACTGTAAGCGGGACGAAATCTCTAAATTGTCGCCACTGGTATCTGCAAACTGCCGGGAAGGTCAGAGAGAGTAGGATGAACCGTAAGTCAGGAGACCTGCCGGAGTATGCCTCACGAAATCTTCGATTGTAAAGAAGGTGGGGGTATAGGAGGGCCGTCTATTTTATAGGGGCCTCTGTTATCTTCGGGTCTTTATCCCCCCTTCCGTCTTCGGAGGTGGGGTTTTTTTTATGCGGCGGGGGCTGTTGTTTAAGGCCGTGTCATTAAGTCTGAATGTGAATCTTTAATCGGAAATAGTCCGTTTTTTTATAAGGAGTGTAGGGTATGCAGGCAACAGAGGTTGATAGTAGAGGTGGCAGAGAGAGCAAAGCGGTGCTGATACTTGGGCACGGCTCAAGGCGCGACGAGGCCAACGAGATACTAAGACGCGTTGCCAGAATGCTCGAAACTGAGGGCGGTTTCGGCTACGTTCAGCCCGCGTTTCTAGAACTCGCTCCCCCGAACTTTCATGAGGCCCTCGACATTATGGTAGAGAAGGGCTTTACGGATATCAAGGTCATGCCGTACTTCCTCTACATGGGCAACCACATGCGCAAAGACCTGCCAAAAGCGATGGCGATCGGGGCCGAGAAGCACCCCGGAGTTAGTATGGAGATTACGCCGAACATTGGATTTCACGAAAAGCTTGTTGACATTGTGATAGACCGGATAGAGGGGTACGAGGGCGACGGCAGGGACGCAGTAGTTGCCGCGCCTGTGGCGGGGAGTAAAGCCGGGACTAACGCAGGGACTAAAAAAGCGGTGGATCGCCACCCGATAGAGCTTGAGAGCTTTAAGATAATAGGCTCCGAGCTTGGCGAACTCTCTTGCACTGCTGCCGAGACCGAGATAGTAAAGCGCGTAATTCACACCACCGCCGACTTCGACTTTAAAGAGATCATGCGCTTTAGCCCTAATGCAATCGGCGCGGGCATAGAGGCTCTTCAGCGCGGCGCAGAGATTATTACCGACGTCAAGATGGTCGGCGTCGGTATTTCGAAAGAGCGCATGGGAGTCTTCGGCTCAACGCTCCACTGCGGGGTCTCTGACGACAGTGTCATTGCCGAGGCCAAGAGAACCGGGGCCACCAGAACCGCTACGGCAATGCGTCTGGCAGCGGACAAAATAGACGGCGCGATAGTTGCCATAGGCAACGCCCCTACAGCGCTTCGCGAGCTTCTAAGGCTTGTTAGAGTTGAGGGCGCAGCTCCTGCGCTCGTAGTCGGCGTACCGGTCGGCTTTGTCGGCGCGGTCGAGGCCAAGGACGAACTTCTCGCCTCCGGCATAGAGTTCATAACTACTCCGGGAAGAAAAGGCGGGTCAACAGTAGCCGTTGCAATAATCAACGGACTTCTTATAGAGGCTGCTTCGGCCTCGGTCTAGATGCGAACAGTTCTGCACGGTTTTTTATACCAAGAGTTTTGTATAAAAGTGAAAGGATAAGAGAATGCATATTCCAGACGGTTACCTCGGTCCCAAGACCTGCGTTGTCTTCTACGCAGCGATGCTGCCTCTGTGGTATGTCGCCTCGCGCAAGCTCGCTACCACGCTCAAACAGAAAGAGCTTCCGCTGCTCTCACTAGGCGCTGCTTTTGCTTTCGTCATAATGATGTTCAACGTGCCGCTACCCGGAGGAGCCTCAGGCCACATGGCCGGGGCGGTAGTAGTTGCCATAGTGCTTGGCCCCTGGGCCTCGGTGGCGGCGCTTACGCTGGTGCTCGCCTTGCAGGCCACGCTCTTTGGAGACGGCGGCATAACGACACTCGGCGCAAATGTCTTTAGCATTGCGGTAGTAATGAGCTTTGTCGGCCACTACGTCTATACGGCTCTCGTCGGTATCGACGCTAAAACTGGCGCAAAAGAAGCCACAGGCACAAGGCGCGCAGTTGCTGCGGCAGTGGCGGCGTTCCTTGGGGTTAACGCCTCGGCTCTCTGTACGGCCTTTGCGCTCGGCATTCAGCCCGCGCTCTCAGGAACTGCGCCTGCGCTCTACGCTCCGTTCGCACTCGGCGTAACACTTCCTGCCATAGGAATTCCTCACCTGCTCTTTATCGGTCCGATAGAAGCGCTCGGCACGGCAGTCGTGGTAACGTACCTGTACCGCTCAGGAGTACAGTTTTCCGGAACAGATCCGAAGGTTGCAGTCTCTCGCATAAGGCCGCTCTGGTTCGCGCTTGCAGCCCTCGTGCTTCTCGTACCGCTTGGGCTCTTCGCAACTGCTGCTCCTTGGGGCGAGTGGAACACCGCAGAGGTCACGGCCATGATCGGCTACCTGCCTTCGGGTATGGAGCGCATGTCCGGTTACTGGAGTGCGCTGATGCCGGGGTACACGCTGCCGGGCTTAGGCTCGACCCTTGGCTATATAGCCGCAGCCGCTGTCGGGTCTGCGACCGTACTGCTGTCGCTCTACACCATAAACCGTCTCTACAGGTCTGCGTTTAGTCCCAGTAGATGAGAATCGATTATTGATATTAGGAAACGTTGTTATTTACCAGAAGAACAAACGATAAGGAGAGAAACAGAATGGAAAAGTTATTTGAAAGAGATGCGCTCATTAATACGGTTCTGCCGGTGCTGACGCTGCTGGTCATCGCCTTCTCTATGGTGGTTATTGCTTACGGCATGGAGTCGTTCGCCTCTGGCGTACACGATATGTTCCACGACTTCAGGCACGTAATCGGCATGCCTTGCCATTAGGCGCAGGGGCTGAAAGGATATAAGTTATGAAGAATACTCAAAGCCTGAAGGACAGGCTTGTCTATAGTGCGGTTGCGGGGGTCGTCTGGGGCCTCGTGGCAATGGGTATAAACAACATGACCGGGGTCTTTGCCTTCGAGTCTACCTTTACGCATAATCTCGTCAGCTTCATCTTCGGCGGCGTGGTCTTCTCGATAGTCTCCGGCGGCATACTCTACTTTGCAGGAAGCGTGCTTCCCTTTAAGGGCTATCTGCCAAAGGCCCTTATGGTCACGACTTTTGTCTGGCTGTTGCTTCGCGGCGGCGGGGTGCTGCTCTCTCAGATGGATTCGCACCGCTACCACGTAGTTACGCCTGAGTCGATCCAGGGCCTAGGGCTAGCCGTTCTTCTGGGCCTCTTTCTCGGCCTCTTCTGGACTCTCGGCTCCAGAGGGTTGCAGGGCTCCAAGGCCTGAGGGGTCTGTCCAAGTACCTCAAGAGTGCCGAGCCCTGTTCAAATCGCCGGGCTTTTTTTAACCGCCGTCTCTTGTCTTAATCACCGGACCTTGTTTGAATCGCCGAGCCTTGTTTGAGTCGCCGAGCCTTGTTCTAATCGATGGAAAAGAATTGAAAATCAAGAAGGGTAAGAGTTTAAGGAGTGGCTTTACCACGGGTACGTGTGCCGCTGCCGGAGCCAAGGCTGCGGCACAGGCTCTTTTTGCATCTCTATTTCAGAAGAAACCGGTGCTAAAGAAGGCTGCTCAGAAGAGGGGCGTGAAGAGACGCCTGCTGCCTCCCTCCACAGTTATCGTCACCCTCCCGGGCGGCAGACTCTACAGCGTAAAGGTAAAGAAAATAGAGCTGGAGGGCTCTCGCGCAACCGCGACAATTATAAAGGACGCGGGCGACGACCCCGACGTTACGCACAAGGCGGCAATAGTTACAAGCGTAGAGCTGAAGGGCTTTAACGCCGCGCGTACCGGAGTAAGCATCAAAGGTGGCGTTGGTGTAGGCAAGGTAACGCGTCCGGGGCTCAAGGTTCCGGTCGGCAGGCCGGCCATCAACCCCGTACCTACGAGCATGATCCGCACCGCCGTTACCGAAGCTGCCTCTAGCATGAACGATAGAAACGGCCTGAAGCCTTCTGTAGAGGTAACGGTAAGCGTGCCGCGTGGTGAGACGCTTGCCAAGAAGACGATGAATGCGAGGCTCGGCATATTGGGCGGCATCTCTATTCTCGGCACGACCGGAATCGTCGAGCCGCTCTCTTTAGCTGCCTATAAAGACTCTATTAAGTGCGGCATAGATGTCGCGGTAGCCGCGGGGCTCGATACCGTCATCTTCAGCACAGGTAGAAGTACCGAAAAGGTTTTAGAGACCGAGAGCGATCTGCCTGCCGCCGCCTTTGTAATGACCGGCGACCACATGGGTTTTGCGCTCTCTTCTGTAGCAAAGAAAAAAGAGATCAAGAACGTGACGGTAGCCGGGCAGTTCGGCAAGTTCACCAAGCTTGCGGCAGGGCACTTCGAGACCCACTGCGCTGACTCCTCTATCGACCTTGCGGCCCTTGCCAAAACAGCGGCAAAGGGCGGGGCGGGGCGCGAACTCTCCAAGAGAATAGCCGGGGCCAACACCGCGCGCGAGGTCTTCTTTATTTTAGAAGAGCACGGACTTTCGAGTGTCTTAAAGAAGGTAGCCAGGATGGTCAAGAAGAACGGACAACAGAAGGTCGGTAAGAGCCAGAAAGTAACTGCAGTGCTGGTCGGGTACGACGCAACTGTTACGGCAAGAGTATAATTGAATGGGATGCGAGTTTAAATGATATACGTGGTCGGCATAGGAGCAACAGGGGCACTCAGCCTGACGGAGCGCGCGCTTGGCGTGGTGAACAAGGCCGGGCTTCTGGTCGGCACGCGCCGGTTCTTGGGTGAGTTCAGAGAGTCTAAGGCTGCTCGCGTTGCTATCAGAGGTCCGCTCGACGCGGTCGCTAAAGAAATAGAAGAGTTTATAGCCACCGAGCGCGCGGCAAAGAGGCGCGCCACCGTTGTGGTGTTAGCCACCGGAGACCCGCTGCTCTTTGGCATAGCCGGATTTATAATAGAGCGATTTGGCAAAAAGGGCGTAACCGTGCTGCCGAACCTCTCTATAGTTGCCGAGGCCTTCGCGCTAATAAAGGAGCCTCAGAACGGTTCTATCGTGTTGAGCGCGCATGGCAGAACGGTAGAGGAGCTATTCGGGGAGTTCCCGCCTGAGGGCTGCGTAGCAACTGGGCGCAAGGTCGCTATC
>JADFVP010000109.1 GCA_015222595.1 Pseudomonadota bacterium | reverse complement strand
GGTATCTGCACCCCAGTGGGCGTTGGCACAAGTATGCGCCTCAGTGACGATAGGTTGTCTCTAAGTTCGCGCCCGTAACGGATGTTGACCGGATAGCGCGCAAGCCCCTCGACCGTTGTGGTAACGTTCATGCCACCTATTGCCGAGCTGATTATGTCCTGCACGTCGCCGACCGTTAGACCGTAGCGGGCCGCAGCAAGACGGTCTATGTCGTAGTCGAGATAGTTGCCCCCGACAACACGCTCGGCGTAGACAGACTGAGTGCCCGGTTCGGTTCTCAGTATCTCCTCGACCCTGCGGCCAAGCCGTTCGAGCACCTCTAAATCGTCTCCGGCAATCTTAACTCCGACCGGAGTCTTTATTCCGGTAGAGAGCATATCCACGCGCGTCTTTATCGGCATGGTCCAGGCGTTCGTGAGACCCGGAAAGTTTATTGCCGCGTCCATCTCGGCGACCAGCTTCTCTACCGTCATGCCGGGGCGCCACATAGACTTCTCTTTGAGCGTTATCGTCGTCTCTATCATCGAAAGCGGCGCTGGGTCTGTTGCGGTCTCGGCCCGCCCGATCTTGCCGAAGACGCGGGCCACCTCAGGGAATGTCTTTATTATCTTATCCGTCTGCTGCAACAGTTCGCGCGCCTTGGTAACCGAAATTGAGGGCAGCGTGGTCGGCATGTAGAGCAGGTCTCCCTCGTCGAGCGGCGGCATGAACTCGGAGCCTATCTTTTTAAGCGGCACAAGTGTAACGGCGCAGGCCACCAACGCAATAACAAGCACAAAGAGCTTGTACCTGAGCGCCAACATCAGTACCGGGCGGTAGATATAGATAAGCAGCCTGTTTACCGGGTTGCGCTCTTCGGGTATTATGCGCCCCCTTATAAGATAACCCATAAGCACAGGGACGAGAGTAACGGCTAAAATTGCAGAGGCCCCCATTGCGTAGGTCTTGGTAAAGGCCAGAGGGCTAAAGAGCCTGCCCTCCTGCGCTTCGAGTGAAAAGACCGGCAGAAAAGAGAAGGTGATTATGAGGAGCGAAAAGAAGAGCGCAGGGCCGACCTCCGTGGCAGAGTCGCGCACCAACTGCCAGTGCAGCTTGGAGGTTATCTCAGCACCGCTCGCTCGCGCGCGCTCTATGTGCTTGTGCGTATTCTCCACCATGACGATAGCCGCGTCTATCATCGCGCCTATTGCTATGGCTATGCCTCCGAGGCTCATTATATTGGCGTTTATCCCCTGATAGCTCATGACGATGTAGGCCATAAGTATCCCAATCGGCAGCGTCAGTATGGCAACGAGAGCGCTTCTGACGTGGAGCAGGAAGATGATGCAGATAACGGCTACTACTATCGACTCTTCTATGAGCTTTTCTTTAAGGGTATCTATTGCGCGTTCAATGAGACCGGACCGGTCGTAGACCGGCACTATCTCCACGCCTTCGGGCAGGCCGCTCTTCAGGCTCTCGATCTTCTCCTTAACGGCCTCTATGACGTTCAGCGCGTTCTCGCCGTAGCGCATTATGACAACCCCGCCTGCCACCTCGCCCACGCCGTCAAGCTCCGCTACGCCGCGCCGAAGCTCCGGGCCTATGTGCACGTTGGCAATATCCTTTACCGTAACGGGCGTGCCTTTGGCGTCGATGCCGACGGCGATGTTTCTAATGTCGTCTATAGATTTTATATAACCGAGGCCGCGCACCATGAACTCGGTCTCGGCCATCTCTACCACCTTGCCGCCGACATCTCTGTTGGAGCGCATCACTGCGTGCTTAACGGCACCAATGGGGATGGAGTGGGCGCGAAGCCGGTTCGGGTCTACCTCTATCTGATACTGCTTTACGAAGCCGCCGATACTTGCAACCTCCGATACTCCCGGAACGGTCTGGAGTTCGTAGCGCAGGAACCAGTCCTGAATAGAGCGAAGCTCAGCGAGGTCGTGCGCCCCGGTGTAGTCCACAATGGCGTACTCATAGACCCAGCCGACGCCTGTGGCGTCGGGGCCGAGCGTCGGGGTAACGCCTGCCGGTAGACGAGAAGAGACGAAGTTGAGGTATTCGAGCACGCGGGAGCGCGCCCAGTAGATGTCGGTATTGTCCTCGAAAATGACGTAGACGAACGAGAGGCCGAAGAAGGAGTACCCGCGCACTGTCTTTGCGCCCGGCACAGAGAGCATGGCCGAGGTGAGCGGATAGGTCACCTGCTCTTCGACCACCTGAGGGGCCTGGCCCTGAAAGTCGGTATAGATGATTACCTGCACGTCGGAGAGGTCGGGTATTGCGTCAAGCGGAGTCTGCACCACGGCGTACGCGCCCCAGGCGACCACGAAGAGCGTTGCGAGGATTACTATAAAACGGTTTTTGAGCGAAAGCTCTATTATGGATTTAATCATTAGATTTTTCTTCTTAGCCTTGCCTAGATGGTCTCGCTATTGGCCTTAGTGCTGCATCGAGTTATGATCCATCTTCATACTGTCCATCTTCATGCTGTCCATCGTCTTGCTCTTCTCTTTATCGGGCTGCATCGGCTTATGCTTCTTTTCACTCTCGTTACCCTCTTTATTCTCGGTACTCTCGCCGCTTCCGCTCCTCACCTCAAGCATCTTGGAAACCGCCTCCTTGAGCCGCGACTCGGCATCGATGAGGAAGTGCGCCGAGGTGACGACAACGTCGCCGGCCTCTATGCCTGCCGTAACCTCGTAGTAGTCGTCGGACTCGACCCCCAGAACGACCTCGACCGGGGTGAACTTGCCCGCAGCCCTCTTCAACATTACAAGGCTCCGCTCGCCAGACAAGAGCACCGCCTCTTTAGGAACCCCGATGCCGATTCTGCCGCTGCCGCTTCTGAGCGTTACGTTGGCGTACATGTCGGGCTTTATCGCAAGCGCCGGGTTGTCGAACTCGAGCCGCACCTTGTTGGTCCTGCTCTTGCCCTCCATAAAGGGGTAGATAAAGGCTACCGTGCCCTTGAAAACCCTGCCGGGCTGAGACGCCAGCGTCATCTCCACTTCTGAGCCGATACTGACCCACGGGATCTCGTTCTCGTAGACATCGGCATAGACCCAGACCTTGCTCATGTCGGCTATGGTGTAGAGCTTCATGCCCGGCTTTATGAACATGCCCTCTACCGCATGCTTCTCTACCACTACACCTGTTGCCGGAGAGTGGATATGGAGTGTCTTCATGACCTTACCCGTCTTCTCCAGCTCGCGTATCTGATGCGCCGGCACGTCCCAGAGTTCGAGCCTCCGGCGGCTGAGTTCGGAGATAGACTGCCTGCCGACCCCCTGTATGCTTTCGCTGTAACGGCGAGAGAGCAGGTACTCTTCTTGGGCGGAGACGAGTGCCGGAGAGTAGATGGCGAGCAGCATGTCGTCGGCCTTCACCTCCGCCCCCGTGTAGTTCACGTAGAGCTTCTCTATCCAGCCCTCTACTTTAGAGTGAACATACGCAACGCGCTTTTCGTCGTACTCCACGCGCCCGACCGTTCTTATTACGCGCTCCAGCGGACGCCTCTCTACCGTAGCCGTACGCACGCCGATGTTCTGCACGGTAACAGGGTCTATGATAACCGTGCCCGGCGCTACGCTAACGGTCGAATCTTCATAGACGGGAATAAGGTCCATGCCCATCGGAGACTTTCCCGGAGTTTCCGAGATATAGTTCGGGTCCATGGGGGCTGTCCAGTAAAGAATCTTCTTTCCCTCTGCCGCCTCATGCCTCTTCACTACAGCAGAGCCTGTGGCCAGAGCCTCGGTCTCTATTGCGGGGTCAGAGCCAACAGAGATGTAGCCGGCATCGAGCGCGAACCAGAGCCCGCCGACGCCGAGTGCGAGGCCGACACAGACTGCCACGATAATAGAAACTGACTTTGACATCTAAAAATAACCTCCGCCTATTAATGCACCAAGATAGAACTGCACTCTATAAAAAATTCCGAACGTCTAAGACGGAACTATAAAAGCTCTTCACCCGTAATTCGCTCAAGCTCCGAGACGGCAATAAAAAAATCGCGAACGGCGCTAAAGTAGACGCGCCTGAAGTCTATCCACATCGACTGGGTTTCAAGCAGCCGCCCAAGCTTCTCTTGCCCGTTCCTGTAGCGCGCCTCTGCAAACTCGTACGACTCCTTTGCGCGCGGAACGAGCGTGTCGCCATAGAGGTGCGCCACCTCGGCTGCGCTCTGCACGCTCTGGTAGAGCCTGTGTACTTTGCTGTCTATCTCGGTAGCGGCTGTAATGACTGCGAGCCGGGCCTGTTCCCGCTCGGCTCTCGCCTGTGCGACTCCCGCCCTCTTGCCGCCGCGCCAGATAGGGAGCGTAACGCCGACGCTTACGCCGAGCGCGTCGCGCCCGGAGCCCGTAACCGCCATAGGTGACTCTCCTATATCGGTGTACTTTACCCCCAGATGAAAGTCCGGCATGTAGGCGTACTTAGCGCTCTTCTCGTTTATGCGGGCTCTGGCGAGTTTGTGCCCCAGCGTCTTAAGAGTGGTGTCCGCCGAGGCCTTTATCGAGAGTTCGGCGACGGAGTAACCGAACTGCGGCACGGTTAAGGACTCAAAGCGCGTGAGGTCGAAGGGCAGGCTCTGGCCGAGACCGATGTTTAGAGCTGAGCGCAGACGTGCGAGCGCCGAGACGCGCTCTTCTTCCAGGCGGATAATGGTAAGCGAGCTTGCGGCCCTTAGCCGCTCTGCGCGGACCAGCTCGTCGAGCTTAGAGACGTTTAGAGAGTAGTTCGACCTCGAGACCTCTACAAAGTAGTCGAGCACAGCCTTGTTCTCGCGCGCCAGAGTTGTCGTCTTGTCGATATAGTAGAGTTCGTAGTAGAGCCGCTTTACGCGCGCCACGAGCGTGCGCTCGGCACTGCTCCGCTCACTTTTGGCTATCTCCACCCCGACCATCGCTGCCGATCCCTTAGTGGAGAGTTTGCCCGGAAAGGGAATCTTCTGCATAAGAGTTACCGAAGAGTTGGCGGGGCCGAGCCGGGTCTCGATCTTGTCGATACCGTGCGAGTAGGTCAGTACCGGGTCTCCGAGCGTTCTGGCCTGGTGCACCCTCTGGCTTGCGGCCTCTACCCCGACACCGGAAGCGCGAAGCGCGGGGTTCTCTTTGAGCGCATACTCTATTATCTCCCCGAGCGTTACGGTAGCGGGTACGGACTCGTCCACGGCGGCGCCGGGCTCGGCAAAGGAGCGAGCGGGCAGCCCAAAGAGGCCCGGAGCCAATAAGAGCAGGCAGAGCAGAAAGAGCAGGAGAAGGGGGGAGCGAATTCTATCCAAAAAAGCACCTCTGTTTATAAGATATCCCCAAAGAAAGAGTATTCATAAAGAAGGAGTATTCTCAATTATAGCAGTTACTTAGACGGTTACTTATAAGTTCGGTTGAAATTCTACAAACTATAGAATTTAGACTCGAAAAAATATCCGGCACTTTTGCAGCCGGATTACTTTATTGTATTCTACATTGCGTAGAAAGTCAAGAAGTAGAGCCTTTCAACTCGTCGAGGAGCTATGGTACACTTTACCGGATGGGGCTATTTTATTGCGTTCTGTACTTGGCGCACTTGTTGGAGGTTTAAAAGTATAGGAGAGAGAGGAGTACTGCATGGCTGTCTGCTTTTCATGCACTGCCCGGCTCGACACTGAGAGCGCAACCGGCAGGGGTGCCGAGTGCCAAGAGTGCGGCGCGGACGTTAAGGTCTGCAAAAACTGCCGCTTCTACGACACTGCGGCGTACAACGACTGCGCGGAGCCGAATGCGGAGCGCGTGGTGGAGAAGGAACGGTCCAACTTCTGCGACTACTTTGAGCTTGCCGATTGCACAGAACCGGACGGCCCCGGCGGCTCCTCGGATACTTCCAAAGAAAAGCCCGAGCCGCCAGACCCGATGGCGGAGCTTAAGAGGCTCCTTGGCGACAAGTAAGCCAAGAACAAAGTTGCCGCTTTAAAAAAGAGCGGCCCCTGAAGCAAAACCGTCCCCTAACAAAAAACGGCCCCTTATAAAAAAACAGGCGTTGCAGTTATCTGCGACGCCTGTAATCACTCTTAATACGGATAGGAGCTGTGCCTCCCCTGCCCCCTCCCTTATCCCGGTCGGGGTCGAGGCTGTTCTTAAGATCCATCGCCGCGCAGTAGAGTGAGTAGAAGAGTTTCTGGCGCGCGCGCCTCACCCTTTTAAACACTCCGTATTTCGCGACATTAGGCATAGACTGAGATCGACTTTCTAAGCTCACCGGCCTGATCCTGTTTATCTATCTGTTCGGTCTCCCGCTTCTCCGCCGGCTGAGCAATCGTACCTGGGCGCGTCAACTGCTCGCTCTCTTTAGCTTCATCCGTAGCCCCGGCAGTAGCATGGGCC
>JADFVP010000108.1 GCA_015222595.1 Pseudomonadota bacterium | reverse complement strand
TTCGTAAACGGCCTCGCAATGGGCCTCGCCGCGCTCTTTGTTATGATAAGCGCGAACGTGCTGGTCTCGGTCTTTAGAAAGCTGATAGTGGCAGAGGTCAGGATACCGGCCTACGTCGTCATCATATCGAGCCTTGTGACCATTACCGACCTCTTTCTGGCCGCCATGTTTCCGGCCATTTCAAAGGCGCTCGGCCCGTATATTCCGCTTATCATCGTAAACTGCATGATACTCGGCAGAGTAGAGGCCTTTGCCGCCAAGAACCCGGTTCTGCCGACGGTTATGGACTCGCTCGGCATCGGTGTCGGCTTTACCATAAGCCTCTGCATCATGGGCGGAATCCGCGAGATTCTCGGTTTCGGTTCCATAATGGGCTTTCAGCTACTCGGCTCGTGGTTCGAGCCATGGATAATAATGATACTTCCTGCTGGAGCTTTTCTTGTGCTCGGCGGACTGATAGCTCTTGTCAATTACATTAACGACAAGAAAGAGGCGAAGGCTTAGTAAATTCTATTGTCTCAGACGTACTTTTTTAGGAGTCTAGTTAGATGACCGAGCTGGTGATGATCTTCATATCCGCGTCGTTGATAAACAACTTCGTGCTTACCTATTTCCTGGGTATCTGTCCGTTCATAGGCGTCTCCAACAAGACGGAGAATGCTCTGAACATGGGCTTTGCGACCACCTTCGTCATGACTCTTACGGCTGCTGTTACGTGGCCGATCTACCACTATATACTCGTTAAGTTCAATGTGCCGTACCTGGAGTACGTCTCGTTCATCATAGTTATAGCCTCGCTCGTGCAGTTCGTTGAGATGTATGTGAAGAAGTCGAGCCCTAGTCTCTACAAGGCGCTTGGGATATTCCTTCCTCTTATTACTACCAACTGCGCGATACTCGGCCTCGCGCTCTTTATGGTTCTGCGCGACTACGGTTTTCTTGAGTCCATTGTCTTTGGCTTTGCAACAGGCGTCGGCTTTACGCTCGCCCTTGTGATGATGTCAGGAATAAGAGAAGAGCTTGAGTTCGCAGATGTGCCGAAGGTCTTTCAAGGAGCCTCTATCACCTTTTTGGTAGCGGGCCTCATGGCGCTTGCGTTCATGGGTTTTGCCGGTCTCATAAGGGGTTAATTTAGACGCTCCGGGCGCTCTGTCGGCACAGTATCTTTACAAGACGCTTTAGTGGTATAATACTCGCTTCAGCGGCGTGCAGCGTAACGGGCATGCCGCACAGGTATAAAACAGTAACGGTAACGGGTCTTTTCTCATGGTACTAGAAACTGTAATAGTCTCGGCTGTTTCGATGGGTGGCATAGCCGCGGCCCTTGCGATATTTCTTATCTTCGCAGACTCGAAACTCAAGGTAGTGACCGATCCGAGGATAGACGCCGTTACGGATCTGCTTCCCGGCACAAACTGCGGCGGTTGCGGCGTACCGGGCTGCAACGCATTTGCCGAGGCCCTGATAAAGGGTAAGGCGACCCCTAGCGACTGCGTGGCCTGCGATGACGACTGCGTTACCGATGTTGCGGCCTTTCTAGGCGTTGAGGCCGGAACGAAGACCCGGATACTTGCCGTTGTGCTCTGCAAGGGCGGCAACGCCGAGGCTGTGCAGAACGCAACCTACAGGGGCGAGATGAGCTGCACCGGAGCCGACACAGGTGGCGGCGGCAAGGGCTGCGTCTACGGCTGTCTCGGGCTCGGAGAGTGCGTAAGTTCTTGCGACTTTGGCGCCATGGCCATGGACGATAACGGTCTGCCTGTCGTCTTCTACGACAAGTGCGTCGGGTGCGGAGCGTGCGCAGAGGCCTGCCCCAGAGACCTTATAGAGCTCCACCCCGAAGACAAGAAGCTCTTCGTCTACTGCAAGAACAAGGACAAGGGCCCGAAGGCGAAGAAGGTCTGCAAGGTTGCCTGCATAGCGTGTACGCTCTGCGTAAAAGACTGCGAGGTAGAGGGTGGCATTACCATGGTAAACAACCTGGCAGAGATAAATTTCGATATAGACGCGCTCGGAGCGGATGCGATAAAGAGATGCCCGACGAAATGCATACTCTTTGATGTAGAGAAGGATGTAACGAAGGAGAGGTTCGAGTCCGCGCACAGAGGCCGAGCGGTGTAGCTAGCATATGAGCCAACCATCACCCTGCTCGGTTTTTTCTTCTGTTAACCGGGGCCGGGTTAGATATAAATTCTCTAATTTTTCGTTAATAAGCTTTTAATTCGCACCTGTTACAATGCCTTGTATATCCGGAGTTCCGGATTACGGTATTGTGTAAATGGATACGTTTACGGTAGAGTGCTTCCGGCATTGGCAGCCGACAAAATAAGAGCAAGTAAAACAGTCAGTTGGGAGCCCCCGAAGAGACTCTTTTATTAGCTGAAAAAAGGTGTAAAGCATTATGGATATGCGCCGAAATATACTTCAGGGGAGAGCAGTGAACAGCATCTGTAAAACTCTATTTTTGCTGCTTATTCTCTTCGTTTCGTTCTCTTGCACAGGTGAAAAGAAAGAGGCTGCAACCTCTGAGCCTGTAGCAGCAAAGGCAGTAGCTGCAACTGTAAAGGATCTGAGGGGCGGGGAGACCAGAGAGACCCTGCCGCCGTACTACTTTACGGGAGAGACTGCCAAGGCGTACAAGATAGCGCAGGAGATACCCGAAGTACTCGACAGCCTATACTGCTACTGCGATTGCAAGAAGCATATGGGGCACAAGAGCCTGCTGACCTGTTATGTGAACGAGCACGGCGCGTACTGCGATATATGTATAAATGAAGCCCTTACGGCGGCGCAGATGCACGCCGACGGCGCTGATATAGAAACCATCAGGAAGGTGGTTGACGAAACGTTTTCCAAGATACGGGACGACCGTATGAAACAGATGAGGAAATAATGGCATCCAAGAGTTCAAGTACTATTATTGTTGCGGTGATCGTTGCTGTCGTCTTCGGTATCGGAGGCTATATGGTAGGGTCTATGTCCGGGTCTAACGGCTCAGGAAAGGTCTACCAGTCAGCAGGAGATAACGTACAGCAGGCGAGCAGCGGCGGGGCCATAATCAAGGAGCTTCTGGCCAAGGTAAAGAAGAGCCCGGAAGATGTCGAGACCACGATAAGTCTCGCCGATGCATACTTTGAGGCCAAGCAGTTTGAAGAGGCGATAAGGTACTACATTATCGCTATAGAACTCGACCCGAACAGACCGTGGGGCTACAACGCAATTGGGCTTGCATTGCACTATATGGGCAACCCTCTCGAGGCTCTTAAGTATATTGAGCTTGGAATAGAGCACAATCCGTACCATCAGCAGATATGGTTGACCAAAGGCTTTATTCTAGCCTACGGCATGGCGGACCGAGACGGGGCCAAGGCCGCGTGGGAGAAGGCCAAGGCGATAAACCCGGAAAGTCGTGTCGGCAAGGCCGCAGGCGAGTACCTTGTTCAGATATCAAAGCAGGCCGGACAGTAATGGCTGCTCAGCATAGAAAGGTTTAGAGAGTTGGCTAAAGAGAAAACCAACAGGCCCATTTACGTAAGAATTCCCTCTGGCATTTGGAAGTTCTTCGCTTCTTTAAAACTGACGATATTCGTTCTTATAGCCGTTGCATTTGTCTCCATTATCGGAACGGTAGTGGAGCAGAACCAGCCGCTCGAGACGTATCTAATGGCGTACGGCGAGGCGTGGACCAAGTTTATCGTCTACGGCAAGTTGAACAACATGTACTACACATGGTGGTACAACGGCCTTATACTCACCCTTGCTCTAAATATCATAGTCTGTACCTTCGAGCGCTTCCCGGTAAAGTGGAAGGCTCTTATCAATCATAAGCCTACCAAGTTCGACTCCAAGACGGTCGGGCGGTTCGGTAACCGCCGCTCCGTTACGGTAAAGGCCGGTTTTGACGAAACCGTGACCACTGTCGGCAAGCTCTTGAAGAAGAACAAGTACAAGCTCTACAACTTCGGGTCCAATGAGTCCGAGGCCTTTGTCTACGGCTGGCGCGGCGTCATAGGCCGTTTCGGTTCTGATATTACGCACGTAAGCCTGCTGCTCATTCTCTTTGGTGCCATCATAGGCGGCTTCTACGGCTACAAAGACTTTAAGGTGGTCTATACAGGAGACACCATTCAGGTACCTGATGTCGATTACCACCTGAGGCTCGACAAGTTCTGGATAGATTACTACGAGACCGGACAGATCCAGCAGTACAACTCGATATTGACCGTGGTCGAAGACGGCAAGGACGTTATGACCAAGCAGATATGGGTCAACGAGCCGCTCGACTGGAAAGGAGTTCGCTTCTACCAGTCCACATGGGGCAATGCGTGGAACAGGGTAGAGTCCGCTTCCATTGCCATGATAGGCAAGAACAGCGAGAACATCTTCTCCAAGACCGATATAAAGTGGCAGGAGTTGACCCCTATTCCGAACACGGAGTATAATGTCAAGCTCATAGGCTTTGCAGCCGACTTCGCTTACGACGAAAAGAGCAACCAGGTCTTCTCCAAGACCCCGGACCCTGAGAACCCGGCAATACAGGTTGAGGTCTACAGGGGAGAGAAGCTGATATCGAGCCCGTGGATCTTCATAAACTACCCGGGCATCTTTCCGGCCATACCGGATGCTGATGAAGACATAGTCTTTGGCGGCTACACCGGCGTGCTCTACTCGGGTCTTTCGCTCAACAAGGATCCGGGCGTAAACATTGTCTGGCTCGGTTGTACTATCATGATTTGTGGTTTTTTCCTGACCTTCTTTATCTACTACAGAAGGCTCTGGGTCTATGTCCGCAAAGTTGACGGAGGAACAGAGGTCACTTTGGGCGGGTTGATCAATAAGAGTAATTTTGTGTTCGAGCGTGAAATAGAAAAAATGGCCAAGAAGTTAGAAGGCGATAATAAAGCATAGCTTCATAGGGGGTTGCTGATGATACTGTCACTGGTATTTTTTACATTCTCATTTATATTCTACTTTATAACCGCTTGCGTCTATGTGGCCAACTGGTTCTTTAAGAAGAAATGGCTCGGCCAGATAGCTACTACAATGGCCTTTGTCACGCTCTTCTCGACCACGATGATCCTCATTATGAGGGCCGGAGAGTCGGGCCATGCGCCCTTTTCAAACCTCTTCGAGTCGATGGTGCTCTTTGTCTGGGCAACGAACATCGGTTACCTGCTCATGGAGTACCGGTACAAGTTCAAGTCTCTCGGCGCGGTTATCATGCTCCTCGAGTTTCTTGCCATGCTTTCAGCGTCTCTGCTCCCTTACAGGTTCAAGAGCGTAGAGCCGCTGAACCCTGCGCTCCAGAACAAGTGGGGCTTCCTTGTCGATTTTCTCTCCAAGTTCGGTCTTGAGAACTACGCCATCGGCTGGCTCGACTTTCATGTCTTTACTACCTTTATCGGTTACGCGGCCTTTGCCATCTCCTTTGGCCTCGCTATCGTCTACCTGATAAAGAACAAGGCCGAGACAAAGGGCATTAAGAACGTGCTGCTCGACAGGTTTCCTGAATCAAAGATGCTCGACGAGCTGAGCTACATAGCTATCGCATGGGGCTTTCCGTTCCTCACTATCGGTATCGTAACAGGCGCTATCTGGGCCAACGAGGCGTGGGGCAGGCCGTGGAGCTGGGACCCCAAAGAGACGTGGAGCGCTATTACGTGGTTGATTTACGCCTCTTACCTCCATGCCCGCGTTACCAGAGGCTGGAGAGGGAGACGTGCCGCCTGGATCGCCATACTCGGTTTCCTTGCCATTATCTTCCTCTACTGGGGAGTCAGTTTCGTTCTTCCGGGTCTCCACGCCTACGCATA
>JADFVP010000107.1 GCA_015222595.1 Pseudomonadota bacterium | reverse complement strand
TTATCGAAGAGCGGGCGCAGCGGTGCCGCGAGGTCGTACAGGTTTTCAAAGTACTGCTCTTCGGACTCATAGAGCGAGGTCGCGCCCATCTCCTCTTCCGTTACGCACCGAAGGCCAGTGCCTTCTGCCATTGCAGCGAGGTCACCCTCTTGGGCAAGGCGGAAGATTCCGGGCGCATCCGGGTCGGGCTTCGGAACTTCAACATACTCACTTAAGACTTTTATCGGCAGCGTAATAAAGGGGTTCTTATCGATGCTCGACCAGACGGCACAGGAGAGATACCCGCCGGGCTTTAGAACGCGCGCTATTTCAGCGAGGACCGCAGGAACATCGGGCAGGAACATTAGGCAGAAACGGCTAAGCACCGCATTGAAGGTTTCGTCCGCGAAGTCGAGCTTCGTAACGTCTGAGGCCACGAACTCTATGTTGTCGAGCTTAAGGTCTTCGGCTTTGCGGCGCGCAACTTCGAGCATCTGGTCAGAGAGATCAACACCGACCACGGAGCCTCCGGGGGTAACGGCAGAGGCGGCTAAAAGGGCCGGGTAGCCGGTGCCTGAGCCGAGGTCGAGCACACTGGCACCTCGCCTGATGCGCGCGTCTCCTACGAGGCGGTAGTTCACAAAGGCGAAACAGGCGTCGAGGAGTTCGTCCCACTTCTCCCAGGCCGGAGCAACATTGCTCCACTGCGCTCTTTGTCCCTCTATAAAACCGTCGTGCTCTGCCATGCTCTCCTCCTTCGGTCTTCTCCAGCACTCAGATGTATCTGCTCCATCCGAAATGTAAAAACCCCGCTCAATATCGAGCGGGGTTTTTCAAGTTCTCTAACTCTTGTCTTCTTTCTTTTCGTCCTTCTTTTCGGCCTTGTCGGCGCTCTTTTTAGCGACCCTTATAAACAGGTCTTCGAGCTGTTTTTTGTCCACCGTGCTCGGCGCCTCGCTCATCATGCAGGTCGCTTTCTGCGTTTTGGGAAAGGCTATCACGTCTCTGATAGACTCGGACCCTGTCATGATGGTTATTATTCGGTCGAGCCCAAAAGCGATGCCTCCGTGAGGCGGCGTGCCGAACTTCAACGCTTCTAGCAAGAAACCGAACCGCTCGTCGGCCTCCTCCTTTTCGATACCCAGAAGCTCGAAGACCTGCGACTGAACATCGGAACGGTGAATTCGGATGCTTCCTCCACCGATCTCTACTCCGTTAAGAACAAGGTCGTACGCCTTGGCATTTACGCTTCCCGGGTCGGTCGTAAGTTTTTCAACATCTTCGTCGTTAGGCGCGGTAAAGGGGTGGTGAACGGCAACGTGGCGGCGCTCTCCTTCATCGTACTCGAACATCGGAAAGTCCGTTACCCAGACAAAGTTGTAGCCTTCTTTAGGGATAAGACCGAGCCGTTCGCCGACGTTCAGGCGCACGCGGCCAAGTACCGTGTTGGCGACAAAAGGTTTATCCGCGCCAAAGAGCAGCAGGTCGCCGACGTTGGCTCCTGCGGCCTTAACAATCGCAGCTTTCTCTTCGTCGCTCATGAACTTTGCAATCGGAGACTGCCAGCCCTCTTCAGTAATCTTTACCCACGCAAGCCCCTTGGCGCCGTAGGTGGTAGCCAGCTCCGTTAAGTTATCTAAGTCCTTCCGCGAGAATGCAGCCCCGCCCGGAACGGAGATGACCTTGACCACTCCGCCTGAAGTCGCGGCCATCTTAAAGACCTTAAAGCCGGAGCCCTCGACTATGGAAGTCACGTCCACGAGTTCGAGGCCAAAGCGCGTGTCCGGGGCATCGAGCCCATAGCGCGAGATTGCCTCGGCGTAAGTCAGACGCGCGAAAGGCGCGCTAACATCAGCACCGACCAGTTTAAAGACCGTCTCTACGAGCCCTTCCATAATTGCTATAACGTCGTCGGACTCTACAAAGCTCATCTCGGCATCTATCTGCGTGAACTCCGGCTGACGGTCGGCCCTGAGATCCTCGTCGCGAAAGCACTTTACT
Source organism: Pseudomonadota bacterium (assembly GCA_015222595.1). GTDB lineage: Bacteria > Desulfobacterota > GWC2-55-46 > GWC2-55-46 > JADFVP01 > JADFVP01. Next base: position 2,404 of record JADFVP010000107.1, on the reverse strand, counting down.
ATCTGAAAGTAACGGTCGAAGCCGGAGACCATTAGAAGCTGCTTGAAGATCTGCGGCGACTGCGGAAGCGCAAAGAAGTGCCCGGCAGAGAGACGAGAAGGAACCAGGAAGTCGCGCGCGCCCTCAGGCGTGCTCTTTGTAAGCATCGGGGTTTCGAGTTCCAGAAAACCGTTCTCCGAGAGATAGTTCCGTGTTGCCATTGCGACCTTATGGCGCAGTATCAGCTTCGACTGCAGCGCCGGACGGCGAAGGTCGAGATACCGGTACTTGAGACGCGTATTCTCTGTAATATCCGCGCTGTCCTCAATCATAAAGGGAATTGGCGCCGAGTCGTTTAAGAGGCGAAGCTCCGTTACGACCACCTCGACCTCTCCGGTCTTCAGTTCTTTGTTCACTGTGCCTTCGGGCCGGGCGCGCACTTTACCTTTTACAGCGAGTACAAACTCGCTTCTAAGATCATGGGCCCTTGCGTGCAGGTCGGGGTCGTCCTCAGGGTTGAAGACCAACTGCACCAGGCCTTCACGGTCGCGAAGATCGATAAAGACCACCCCGCCGTGGTCGCGCCTTCTCTGAACCCAACCCATCAGCACGAGGTCGGTCTCTATATTATTCGACGATACCTCGCCGCAGTAACAGCTTCTCTTCCAGTCGCCAAGCGTCTCCAAAACTCTCTCCTCTTTATACGGTAATTTATAGTAAATCGATTCGGGACTTTACCATAAGAGTACCCTATTTTCAAACGATTACCGCATTTGCGCACCCCAGTGCCGCAAAATCCGCAATAGACGCTCGACAATAGCGTTCAAAGTGACTTTAAAAATGCGTACTACTCAGTTTTTCCTTGACTATCCACGCTGAATGGCTATAATTGCAACTACTGTAACCACACATTTTATTAGATTAGTATCACACACTGCAAGGAGGCAAGCCGATGAAGAGAATAGGCTTATGGATTCTCCTCCTGACTTGCGTAGCCACGTCTGCGGGTTTAATATTCGCAACCTCGGGTAACGCGGAGTATGGCGACATCGTACTCAACAGCAAGTCAGCGAGCATGAAGAAGGCCAACGTGAAACCCGTGGTATTCCCGCACTGGTTTCATAGAATCAGATTCAAATGCAAGGTATGTCACGAAGACATCTTTATTCTTAAGAAAGGTGCCAACGACATCAACATGAGCGAAATCATGAGGGGCAACTTCTGTGGTAAATGCCACAACGGTATGACCGCATGGGAGCCGCTCTATTGCGACAGGTGCCACTCTTACGAAGGCAGCAAACCTAACGCGCCTACTAACCAGAACTGAGGGAAAAGGAGGATTTTAGAATGAAGTCATTCGCTAGTTACACTAAAGCCGCACTCCTCTTCTTGCTCGTTCTCACTGTTAGTGTTGCCGTTAGCGGTGCGTTCAGTGACGCCGAAGCTGCACAGAAGAGAAAAAAGACATCCAAGATAGACCCGACCGACCCGAGCAGCGTCATCTACCTCGATACTGCGGGTAAACCGGCAGGTATCGGAGACCCGAACAAGCCTGCCAGTCTCTCCTATAAGCAGGGCCGTGGCTGGCATCCGCAGGCGCTCTCAGCCTCAGGACTCGCCAAGGACCGTTATGGGCTTATCGACTGGGCACGGCTCGTAAGAGAGAACCTCATTAAGCCGAGGCACTCGCTAAAAGCCGGTGTTGACGAAATGCCTCCCCTTGCAATGGACGTACTTATTGAAGCCAAGGGCGACTTTGTTGACGACGTTATCTACCCGCACGAGATGCATACTTACTGGCTCAAATGCGAAGTCTGCCATCCGAGTATCTTTATTCCGGCGGCCGGACAGAACAATATGACGATGATCGGCATTGCCGAGGGACAGTGGTGTGGACGTTGTCACGGCAAGGTAGCCTTTCCGCTGACTGACTGCACCAGATGCCACGTCTCACCGAAGAAGTCGGCCAAGAAGTAGGAGAACATAACTAGCATGGTAAAAAGCTTACTTATCGGTCTCTTCATACTGATAGCAACACCGGCTGTGGCACTGAGCGAAGTAGACCTTATTACGCTCGACTCGCAGGGAAACAGCCGTGACAAGGCCGGAGTCGGCCCTGTCGTCTTCCCGCACAAGATTCACAAAGAGAACCACAAGTGTGCGGCGTGCCACCCGAAGATATTTAAGGCGGAACTCGGGGCAAACAACATAACGATGAAGCAGAATATGAACAAGATGTTCTGCGGCTCACCGGGATGCCATAACAGCCCCAAGGCCTTTCCTCTCTTTCACTGCAACAAGTGCCACACGAAAGAGAAGTAGGCGGTCTTAAGTTATTCGTGACCGGAAGTAGCTTTTAAGGTGCAAGTTTTAGATTATTTAAAATAAAAGAAGGCGCTCTGCGTAGCTACGCAGAGCGCCTTCT
>JADFVP010000106.1 GCA_015222595.1 Pseudomonadota bacterium | reverse complement strand
CGTCTACGTCGTAGAGGTATACATTGTCTATGTCGTTCAGGCGCGGGTCTATATTTCGCGGCACCGAGATGTCGATAAAGAACATCGGCTGGTACTTGCGCGCCTTCATCGCCTTCTTTATCTCGTCCGGCCCTAGTATATAGTTAGTGGCGCCCGTAGAGGCGATAACTATATCGGCCTCTTTAATATGATCGTGGTAAGTAGCAAAATCTATGGCGCGTCCGCCGAAGCATTTGACCATGTCCTCGGCCTTCTTGTACGTCCTGTTGGCGACCATAATCTCGCGTATGCCGTTGCTCAGAAGGTGGCGCGCAGCCAGCTCCGCCATCTCTCCGGCGCCTATAAGCATAACGGACTTGCCCGAGAGGTCGCCGAAGATCTTGCGCGCAAGCTCTACGGCCGCAAAACTTATGGAGACGGCAGACTCGCCGATGCGGGTCTCGGTTCTTATACGCTTCGAGACCTGAAAGACCTTGTGGTAGAGCTTATTGACGATCACGCCTGCGGAGTTCTCCTCAACGGAGTAGCCGTAGGCAGCCTTTACCTGTCCCAGTATCTGCGGCTCACCCATTACCATGGAGTCGAGCCCGGCGCTGACGCGCAGAAGGTGGCGCACCCCGTCGACCCCTTTATGCTCGTACAGGTGCTCTTCCAGCGTTTCGAGCGGTATGGAGTGAAAGTCGGAGAGAAAGCGCTTTATCTGCCAGACGCCGCGCTCCATATCGTCGGTAATTGCAAGCACCTCTACCCTGTTGCAGGTCGAGAGGATAACGGCCTCGTTCATTTCGTACTTGCCAACGAGCAAAGAGAGCGGCTCTCCTATTGAGGGGGCCGGAAAGGAGAGCTTTTCGCGTATCTCAACAGGAGCGCTCTTATGATTTAGTCCTATGATAACAAGATTCATAACTTTACCGTTGCATTATGCAGTTAGAACAGAAACAGTCCTAAAAAATCCAGATGAGGAAACCTCTCAGCCCGTAAGGCCGTGGGCTCCGCCGAGCACCAGGTTGATTATAAGGAACGACCCTATGAGCACTATAAAGGCCGCTCCGGAGAGCAGCGCCGCCTTTCTGCCGCGCCACCCTGCCGTCAACCGCCCGTGCAGAAGGGCGGCGTAAAGTATCCACGCTATGAACGACCAGACCTGACGCACGCGCACCTTGTCCGACATCCAGTCCGCAAGAGCGTACTCACTCCAGATAGAGCCGGTAATTATCGCTAACGTCAGTAGCGTAAAGCCGAGTTGCAGACACCTGTAGTTCAGCTCGTCTAAAAGATCGAGCGAGGGCAGCACATAGAACATGCCGCTCAGCTTGCGGCTCTTAAGGTACTTCTGCTGTATCAGATACATAACGCCCAGAAAAAAGGCGAGGGCGAAAAAGGCGTTTCCTAGAAATGCTATAGAGACGTGAACCGGCAGCCAGTAACTCTCCAGCACAGGGGTAAGCGGGATAATGTCGCGCGGCAGAAATGAGGCCATTATCAGCAGCACCAACGCAAAGGGCGTTACAAAGGCGCCAATTACGCGCTGCGAGTACCGGAACATTATCACCAGAGTAACGACCACCAGCATCCACGAGTAGAAGATAAAGGACTCATGCGTACTGGTAAAGGGCGCGTGGCCCGTGGCCACCCATCGGGCAAGAATCGTTACCGTATGGCTGACCGCCCCGCCGATAAGAACGTACTGGCCTATAAGCGTCAGCTTCTCTTTATGGGAGAAGAGGTAGACGATAAAGACGATGGTCGCCGTAAAGTAGAGTGCGACCGTTATGTAGTAGAATATTGCGCTCATGGAGTCCTTATTATAATAGTAAGATGGAAAAAAAGTGTGCCAAGCCCTATCCGGCTCTCATGGTCCGGCTTTAATAACAGAGCTAAAGCCTTACCCCCAGCTTCGTCATTGTAAAGCCGGGGCCCAGAAGCTCGCGCAGACAGGCGTTCGCCTCCTTTTTCGACCCTGTCGCTAACCATTCGGGCAGCGGTGAGTCTATGACGCTAGACAAGAGAGCCACCTTCTTAGCACTTTTTACCCCATCTTTCAACAGCTTGTTCCTTATCGCCCCTACAAGTTGCACGAAGAGCGAGTACTCCGGGCCGATCGCCTCCTCAAGGGTCTCGCGAAGCTTTTTAGCCACTATCGGACTAAAGCCCGACGTAGAAATCGCAATTAAAAGCGGGTCTCTGTCTACCACGGAGGGCACTATAAAGCTGCAACTGTCCGGGTCGTCCACAACATTGACCGGCACTCCAAGCTCTTTGGCCTCGGCGCTAACCGAAGCGTTCACCCTCTTGGAGCTAGAGGCCGATATAACGAGCGAGCTGCTCGCGAGGTCTCCGCGCTTAAAGCCCCTGTCTATATGGATAAAACCGTTTATATGCGCAAGCGCCGCAATGCCCTTTGTCACCTTCGGGCTTATTACCGTTACCGAGGCCCCTGCCTCGATTAGCGAGAAGACCTTGCGCTCAGCCACCTTGCCGCCGCCGACAACAACACATCGCCGCTCGTTAATATCTAAAAAAACCGGATAGTACCGCATGCTCTCCCTACTGTGGAGCGGCACAAAGGGCCGCACGGATAACAGTCTCTGGCCGGAAACCGGCAATCCAGACTCCCTTATACATCGGCGGTAAGGAAGAAAAGTTTAGCAGTTACCGGACTCTATCCGGGCCCTTTACGGACTATTATAGATATAAGTCTCTCAGGAAAAGATTAAAATAGTGTAGATGCTTTCAATAAAGTTTTTTTATGTTGGAAAAGGGAACAACGGAAGGGCTGAAATGGGGGTTTTGAAGCTACAAAAGTGCCGCACAAGCGATTTTCAGACATATAACAGGAGTACGCAGCCCCTTAACCGACCCCCAGCTTGCGCTCCTCTAGCTCCTGTATGCGGTCTCTAAGCTCTGCAGCCCGCTCGAAGTCGAGCTTCTTTACCGCTCTGTCCATCTCTTTAGTAAGCGACTTAATCAACGGCCCAAGTTCGTGCGCGGGCACGTAAGACTCGCTCTCCTCCTCTGCGGCTACGTCCACTGTATAGTAGTCGGTCTCGTAGATAGACGAGAGTATATCCTTTATGGAACTTTTTATCGTCTCGGGCGTAATGCCGTGCTCTTTATTGAATGCGGCCTGAAGCACTCTTCTGCGCTCGGTCTCGTTCATCGCAAGGCGCATAGAACGCGTAACTTTATCGGCATAGAGTATGACCCTGCCGTTTACATTTCTAGCGGCGCGGCCACAAGTCTGTATCAAAGACCTTTCAGAACGTAAAAAGCCTTCCTTGTCGGCGTCGAAGACCGCGACCAGTGAGACCTCCGGTATATCGAGCCCTTCGCGCAAGAGGTTTATACCGACCAGTACGTCGAACTTGCCTAGCCTCAGGTCCCTGATTATCTCAACGCGTTCGAGCGTTACTATGTCCGAGTGGAGGTACTTAACGCGAATGTCGAGGTCCGCATAATACTGCGCCAGATCCTCGGCCATCCGCTTGGTCAGCGTGGTAACGAGCACTCGCTCGCCAATTGCAACGCGTTTCTTTATCTCTCCTAAAAGATCGTCTACCTGCGACTCGACGGGCCGCACCTCCATCTCAGGATCCATAAGGCCGGTCGGGCGGATTATCTGCTCCACTATATTACCCTTCGACACGCGGATCTCGTAATCGCTCGGCGTTGCAGAGACGTAGACTGTAGAAGAAAAGCGGGTTTCGAACTCCGTGAACTTGAACGGGCGGTTGTCGAGCGCAGAGGGAAGACGGAAACCGTAGTTGACAAGGGTTTGCTTGCGCGACCTGTCTCCGTTATACATGCCGTTGAGCTGGGGCACGCCTATATGCGACTCGTCGATAAAGAGCAGGAGATCGTCCGGGAAGTAGTCTATGAGCGTAAAGGGCGGCTCGCCGGCGGGCCGCCCGGTAATGTGGCGCGAGTAGTTCTCTATGCCCGAGCAGTAGCCCATCTCCTCCATGAACTCAAGGTCGTAGAGCGTGCGCTGCTCAAGGCGCTGGTACTCCAGGTTCTTGCTCTCGCTCTTAAGCTCCGCTAGCCTCACCTGCAGCTCTTCGCGTATGGAGTTCATTGCGCGCGTCAGTTTTTCTTTGGTAGTTACGAAGTGGGAGGCCGGATGGATGAGAGCGCGCTCTATCTTTCTCCTGGCTACTCCTCTGAGCGGGTCGATCTCTGAGATCGCGTCTATCTCGTCGCCGAAGAACTCTAGCCTTATCGCCGTCTCGGCCTCGTAGACCGGGAAGATGTCGACCACATCGCCGCGCACCCTGAAGGTCCCCCGGTGGAAGTCGTGGTCGTTCCGCTTGTACTGCATATCGACCAGCTTCTTCAAGACCGTTCCGCGCTCCACCTCCATACCGCACGAAACAAAGAGGTGGATGGAGCCGTAGTCCTCAGGCGAGCCGATACCGTAGATGCACGAGACCGAGGCCACGACTATCACGTCGCGCCGCGTGAGTATTGAGTGCGTGCAGGAGTGGCGGAGCTTGTCTATCTCGTCATTTATGGACGCGTCCTTCTCTATAAAGGTATCGGTCGCAGGCATGTACGCTTCGGGCTGGTAGTAGTCGTAGTAAGAGACAAAGTACTCGACCGCGTTTTCGGGAAAGAGTTCCTTCATCTCGGCATAGAGCTGCGCTGCTAGAGTCTTGTTCGGCGCGATAATGAGCGCCGGGCGAGAGAGTTCCTCTATCACCTTGGCAGCGGTAAAGGTCTTGCCACTGCCGGTAACGCCGAGGAGCGTCTGGTACCGCGCCCCTGCTCTGATAGAAGAGAGGAGGCCTTCAATCGCGCGCGGCTGATCGCCGCCGGGAGTAAACTCGCTGACCAGTTTGAAGATCTTTTCAGATTTTTTTGCGCTTTTCGCCATCAGGCTCTTCTTTTCTCCGAATTTCTCCGGGGCTCCCCGACTCTCTCTTGGAATCTACGTAGTAACACAATCGTCTATCTTACCACGAGTAGGCTTACCACGAATAGGGG
>JADFVP010000105.1 GCA_015222595.1 Pseudomonadota bacterium | reverse complement strand
CTTCTTGCTCCCCGACGCACTCTTCTTTTTGTCCGGCTTACCGGCCTCTTCGCCCCTCTTCTTCTTGCTCTTATCTCTCTTGTCGTTTTTCTTGTCCGAACTCTTCTTGCCCGGCTTGTTCTTCTTATCATCTGTCTTCAGAGCCGCAGGACGCTTGCCGGCCCTGTTCCTCTTCGGCCTATCGCCTTCCGGTACAACAAGTACCGCAGCAACTCTTCGCCGCTCAAGATCGACGCTATCTATCGTTACGGTCACGGGGTCACAGAGCTGGAAGCTCTCTTTGGAATGCTCGCCCGTCAGCGTATGGCGCGCCGCATCGAAGACATAGTAGTCGTCCAGACTCGACACATGCACAAGGCACTCTACGAAGTACTCGTCGAGTTCGACAAAGAGCCCGAAACTTGTAACGCCCGAAACGATGCCCTTATAGTCGAGCCCTACCTTGTCACGCATGAACTGCGCCTTCTTAAGGTCCGATATCTCGCGCTCCGCCTCCATCGCCTTGCGCTCTATGGTCGAGGTATGTACGGCGACGTCGGGCAGCGCAGCAGCCATTCTTTCTTTCAACTTGCCGTCGTACTCTTTTCTGACCAACGCTTTTAAGAGCCTGTGGATCACAAGGTCTGGGTAACGCCGGATAGGAGAGGTGAAGTGCGTGTAGTCGGTAAAGGCGAGGCCGAAGTGGCCGGTATTGTCGGTAGAGTAGACCGCCTGCTTCATCGAGCGCAGGAGCACGTGGTTTATGAGCTTCTCTTCCGGGGTATTGTCTACCGAGCGCAGCACGGCCTGAAAGGCCTTGGGGCCGCTCGATCTCTTTCCGCCCAACTGTAACGACAGGCCGAAGCCGTGGATAAACTCGTTGAAGACCTCTACCTTGGCTGTGTCCGGCTCGTCGTGTACCCGGTAGAGCGAAGGCAGCTCGCGCGAAGAGAAGGCGAGAGCCACGGCCCTGTTGGCCGCGAGCATAAACTCCTCTATCAGCCTGTGGGCGACATTACGCTCGCTCCTTACAATATCTTCGACCCGGCCCTCCATGTCGATTATTATCTGCGGCTCGGGCAGGTCGAAATCGAGACTGCCGCTAGCTGCCCGCTTTTTTGTAAGTTTCGCGGCTAGCCCTTCCATGGCGGCGAGGTCCGGCAGAATCTTCTTATACTCTTTTAAGAGCCCCGGCTCTTTGTCTATTAAAATAGCCTTGACCTTGGTGTAGGTCAGCCGCTCGGCGCTTTTGATTACCGATTCGTAAAACCTCTTGCTCTTCATCTCGCCCGAGGCGTCGAACTCAAGCTCGGCGGTCATAGCAAGGCGATCGACTCCGGGGTTCAGTGAACAAATTCCGTTAGAGAGCGCTTCGGGCAGCATGGGAATACACCGGTCTGGAAAGTAGACGCTTGTCGAGCGCGCGTACGCCTCGGTGTCTATTACGCCGCCTTCGGGCACGTAGAAACTAACGTCGGCAATAGAGACGAAGAGCCTGTGGCCGCCGCCCTCTATTGCTTCTATGCCGACCGCGTCGTCGAAGTCGCGCGCAGTCTCGCCGTCTATCGTAAAGAGGATTTTTTTCCTGAGGTCTACCCTGCCGACAGTGTCGGCCTCTTTGACCTCAACTCCGACACGCTCTGCTTCAGAGGCAACTGCGACCGGGAACTCGGCGGTGAGGCCGAACTTTTTGAGTATTACGGTGGACTCGACATCCGGGTCGTTGGGGTCTCCGATGACCTCGACGATGCGCCCGGTGGGTGCGTGGTTCTTCTCGCCGTAGCGCGTTATCTCGGCCTCTACTATCTCGCCGTTCTTCGCGCCCTTGCTCTCACCACGTGGAATTATAATGGACTCAATTATGCGCTCGTCGGACGGAACCACAATGGCGTAGCCCTTGCCTCGCTCGTACCGGCCAACAACGTTCGTGCGCGCACGCGTTATCACGCGAACGATTTTCCCCTCGCGCTTATTTGCCTCTTTAACCCGCTCTACGCGCGCCCCGACCGTGTCTCCGTGCATCGCGCCCGCCATGCGGCGCGGGTTGATGAAGATGTCGCCCGTCTCTTTCTCGCTCGCGTCTTCGGGCACGACAAAGCCGAAGCCGTCCGGGTGGCAACTGAGCGTGCCGGTAATGAGATTCAACCGATCTCCAACCGCGTACCGCCCTCCGCGAATCTTCACGACAGAACCGTCGGCCATCAGAGACCGGAGCACCGCCTTAACCTCGTCGCGCTCGTCGCGCGTAACGCCAAAGGCGCGGGTAATGTCCCTGAACGACATGGGCCGGGCCGACTCGTCCTTTAAAAAGGCGAGCACCTTCTGCTTCTTTTCATCTAACTCTGGCATCTCTGGCACTTGGCGCACACTCCATCTGGACGATTTCCAAAAATAGATACTGGACTACCTGCAGTCCAGTATCTCCTGCTCGCTCTTTATTTCGTAGTCGACCACGACAACAGAATCGCAACCCTTACTGATACGCTCGGCAACCTCTACGTGGGCCGGGTGGTCCTGGTACGCTCTAAGGTCTCCGAAGGTGTTGAACTTGGCGGTAAGCGCAATGTCGTACGACCTGTCGCCCTTTACCTGATCGAACCCCACCTCAAAAGAGCGGATAAGCTCTATCTTGCCTTCAAGGGTTTTCAGCCTGTCGACCATCTTCTCTATCAGAAAGGGACTTCTCTCTTTCAGCCTGAACAGAACTATGTGGTGTATCATAACTTTCTCTCCATACTCTTGTTTATACTTCGGTTTATACTCTATTACTATCTGGGAACCTTCTCCCAGTCCTTTAGAAAACTCTCTATTCCGATGTCGGTTAGCGGGTGCTTGGCGAGCTGGGCAAGAACCTTGAACGGAATGGTGGCAACGTGCGCGCCGATAAGGGCCGAATCGCTCACATGGAGCGGGCCGCGCACCGAGGCGACTATTACCTCGGTCGGATAGCCGTAATTCTCAAAGATCTCTACGATGTCGGAAATCAGGTCGAGCCCCGGGTTCTGAATATCGTCGAGCCTACCGACAAAGGGGCTCACGTAGGTTGCGCCCGCCTTGGCCGCCATAAGGGCCTGCGTCGCAGAGAAAATGAGCGTTACGTTGGTCTTGATCCCCTCTGCGCTCACCTTCTTTACCGCCTTCATGCCTTCGAGCGTCATCGGTATCTTAACGACGATATTTTTATGTATCTTGGCCAGGTCTCTCGCCTCGGCTATCATGCCCTCTGCATCGAGACTTACGGCCTCGGCGCTCACAGGACCATCGACAACCGTGCATATCTCCTCTATAAGCTCCTTAAACGGTCTCTTCTCTTTCGCGACCAACGAAGGGTTCGTTGTAACGCCATCAAGAAGACCCCACTCTTCGGCGGTTCGTATCTCTTCGACATTTGCGGTATCTATAAAGAATTTCATCAAAACCTCCTTGACTTAAATTGCTCCATATGCCAAACTTTTAAGGTTCAATATAGCCCGAAAATAACGGTAGTACAAGGCTAAACTCGTCGGTTTCGAGAGAGCCTTTTCTCTTCTCCCACTCCCTAAGAGGCAGTGTGTCAGGGGTACCCGGGTTTTTCACGGCCAACAAGCTTCAGTACGGATGAATAAGCACAAGCCGAAGTGGCGGAATTGGTAGACGCGCTAGGTTCAGGACCTAGTGGGCGCAAGCCTGTGGGGGTTCGAGTCCCCCCTTCGGCACCACTTACTTTCTTTTTAGAAAAAAAGAAAGTAAGCAAAGAAAAACCGTTATCTCCATGCAGCAACGCGGCTAACTTTGGCTCGGTGTTTGCGCTCAATAGGTGTTTGCACTCAATAGACAACGCGCAAGCCCCTTTTTTGCTTCAACCGTGTTCACGGACCCTCTGGCGGGACACTCCCTTAATTTGCACCCGACCCCCGTATAACCGCGCAAAATACCTCAACAAAAGAGATAAACCTCCGATATAATGATGTGTCGCCTTCTTCACATACCCGGCACACCCGTAAGAACAGAAGACCGATAAAAGCGCTTATCCGCCATAAAGTTAACGAACAAGCCTTTAGCGCTACAACTAAGGACGCACGTGAGCGAACCGAAAGTACTCATAATCATACCGGCCTTCAACGAAGAGGCGACTCTAGGTACTGTTATCGCAGACCTGAGGGAGCACGTTCCTGAGGCCGACATAGCTGTCGTTAACGACGGCTCAGGCGACAGAACGGGCGCGGTTGCCGAAGAGGCCGGCGTTATTGCTCTGCACCACCCGTACAACCTCGGCATCGGCGCCACCATGCAGACCGGCTACAAGTACGCCAGCAGAAACGGCTACGACATTGCCGTGCAGGTAGACGGCGACGGCCAGCACCGCGCAGATCAGCTGAAGGCGCTTCTTGGGCCAATTCAAGAGAACAATGCCGATATTGTCGTCGGCTCGCGCTTTTTAGGCCTCGGCGAGTACTCCCCGTCCATGGCGCGCTCGGCAGGCATACGCTTCTTCTCCAAGCTGGTCTCGACAATAATCGGCGAGCACGTTACGGACACGACCTCGGGCTTCAGGGCCTCTGGAAAGAGAACCATACAGTTCTTCAGCGGCCACTACCCCGACGACTACCCGGAGGTGGAGACCCTCGTGCTGCTCCACAAGTTAGGCTTTAATATTGCCGAAGTCCCTGTTAAGATGAGAGAACGCGCGGGAGGAGAGTCCTCCATTACGCCCGTACGCTCGATCTACTACATGGTAAAAGT
>JADFVP010000013.1 GCA_015222595.1 Pseudomonadota bacterium | reverse complement strand
ATAGAGTTATGAGCATAACCGTATACAATTCTCTTACCCGCAAAAAGGAAGAGTTCGTGCCGCAGACAGAGGGCAAAGTCTCAATGTACGTCTGCGGGCCTACCGTCTACGCGCTCAGCCACATAGGGCACGCGCGAAGCGCCATCTCGTTCGACGTTATCTACAGATATCTGCGCTACTGCGGCTACGACGTGGAGTACGCACGAAACTACACCGACGTTGACGACAAGATAATAGCGAGAGCGAACGAAGAGGGCGTAGCGTCGGAAGTTCTTGCGGAGCGCAACATTGAGGCCTTCGATGCGGATATGGCCGCGCTCGGTGTTGAGCTGCCGACAAAGAGACCAAAAGCGACCGAGACGATAGGTGAGATAATTGAAGTTATCTCTTCTCTCATAGAAAAAGGCTTTGCGTACGAGTCCGGCGGAGACGTCTTCTACTCCGTAAGAAAGTTCGAGGGCTACGGAAAGCTCTCGGGTAAAAAGATAGACGAGCTGGAGTCCGGCGCACGAATAAGTGTGAATGAGCAGAAGCAGGACCCGCTCGACTTTGCTCTCTGGAAGGCGTCCAAACCGGGCGAGCCGAACTGGGAGAGCCCATGGGGACCGGGGCGACCGGGGTGGCACATAGAGTGCACGGCGATGAATATCAAGCACCTCGGGGCGACGATAGATATACACGGCGGCGGAAAGGATCTGATATTCCCGCACCACGAAAATGAGATAGCCCAGAGCGAGGCCGCAACCGGCAAAGCCCCCTTTGCGAGATACTGGCTCCATAACGGCTTTGTAAATATCGAAAAAGAGAAGATGAGCAAGTCGATAGGGAATATATTGAACATACGCGACGCGCTCGGCACGCAGACCTATGAAGCTATCCGGCTCTTTCTGCTCTCCAACCAGTACCGCTCTCCAATAGACTACACGAATGATTCGCTAAAGGAAGCAGAGACGGCAGTAGAGCGTTTCTACAAGGCGCTCGACAGAATAGAGACCGAGTACCCCGCTACTGTGGAGAGCAAGCCTAAAAAAAGCGCACTCGGCAAGCGAATGGAGCCGATACTAAAAGCGATGAACGACGACTTCAATACGGCTGAAGTCTTCGGCAATATATTCAAAGAGGTGACACGCGCAAATACGATAATGGACGCGGCTACCAAGTCGCCGGACAAGCGTGCTGCGACTGAAGTTGAGGTGACCGTTATAAGGGCGCTCTTCAAAGAGGCCGGCAAGATACTCGGAACCCTCGACAGGACCCCAGGTGACTACTTCGACGAGATCAAATCCGGGAGCGGCGTAGACCCCGACGAGATAGAGGGCCTTATTGCCGAGCGCGCCGAAGCGCGCAAGAACAAGGACTTTGCGCGCGCAGACTCTGTACGCGACTCTCTGCTAGAGCGCGGAATTGTTCTCGAAGATACCCCGACAGGAACTATCTGGACGGTAAAGCAATAACAGCCGATACCGGAGACAAGAGCCAGCAGAAGCAATAAACAGACGGGGCCGCCTTTGTGTTCAAAGGCGGCCCCGATTCTTTTATTCTATTCAGAACTGTCTGACAAAACTACTTCCGCATAACCCAGTCGTCAATTTCTTTTCGCACCTTCTCGTCGAGATCGATGAACTTCACCCCCATGCCGGGCTCGACCTTGAAACCTGACTCGAACTCCCTCTGCCACACAACTACCGCATTGCAGTGCAGCTCTCCTGAACCGTCCGGGGCCTCGAAGAGCAGCTCTACCTCTTCGCCTACGCTCTTGGGGCTTACGCTCGCAACGAACATGCCGCCGTAACCGATCATCTTGGCGTATCCAAAGAAGACTCCGCTCGTGCCCGACTCCTTGACTCTGCGCACAACTATCTGGCTAGAGAGTTCTCTTCGTCTGTGCGCCCTCAGGTGAACGTAGCTGCTTTCGCTCTCTTTCACGCCCTTACCACTTGCCATAATGGATTATCTCCTCAAGCGATTTTCTCGGTTTTCTCTCATGCAGAAGTTCAGTTTCGGGATACCCTAACGCTATCACGCCGACAAGATCGAAATTATCCGGCACACCGAGTGTCGACTTAACGCCCACTGGGTCAATTGCAGCTATCCAGCAGGTGCCGACCCCTTCTGCCGTAGCCGCCCCTATCATCTCGGTTACAGCTATCGAAACATCGACCCATGCGTAGTTCTTCTCATCGTTCTTGCGTACCCATGCAGCTTCGGTATCAGCTAGTGCCGCAATGACCACAGGCGCGTTCCTGAAGCCCTCTTTGTAAAAGAGTTCATTGAACTTGTCGCGCCCTTCGCGCTCGACAACCACAAAGTGCCACGGCTGCCTGTTTGCCGCGCTCTGCGCGCGGAGCAGAACCCTGAGCAGCCTGGCAAGAACCTCGCCCTCAATCGGTCTGTCGGTAAACTCGCGTATGCTTCTGCGCCTGTCGTAGAGCGAATAAAAATTTTCCAGAGCCGTATCCATAACCATTCCGTAAAAGTCTCTAAAAAAGCCTTCCTCAATAGAGGATATTCCCAATTAATAAAAAAAGCTGTGACCTGCGACATCTAAAATAAGAAAATACAGAGCCGTCTACACAAAGGCGTCGGCGAACTCTCTGGCATCAAAGGGCTTCAAGTCCTCAATCCCCTCGCCAACGCCTATAAAGCGAATCGGGATCTTCAGCTCCTTTGCAATCGCAACGATTATTCCGCCCTTTGCCGTGCCGTCGAGCTTCGTAAGAACTATTCCGGTAACCCCTACGGCCTCGTTGAAGATGCGCGCCTGATTGAGCGCATTCTGCCCGGTCGAGGCGTCCAAGACCAGCAGGTTCTCGTGCGGCGCGTCCGGTATCTCGCGCGCTGTAACCCGCTGCACCTTCTTTAGCTCCTCCATGAGATTGCTCTTCGTATGGAGCCTGCCAGCCGTGTCGAGGAGCACGATATTTGCGTACCTGCCAATCGCAGCGCGCATAGCGTCAAAAGCCACAGCTCCGGGATCCCCGCCATCTCCCTGCCGTATGACCGAACAGCCGGTGCGCTTGCCCCAGAGTTCGAGCTGCTCTACAGCCGCTGCGCGAAAGGTGTCTCCTGCAGCCAGAAGCACGTTCTTGCTCTCAGCCTTATAGAGCGATGCGAGCTTGCCGATGGTCGTGGTCTTTCCGACACCGTTCACGCCGAGCACCATTATGACAAATGGGCTGCGGTATATCTTAAGAGGCTTTTCAACCTCCGCGAGAATCTCGTAGATAGAGTCGCGCAGATGGGTCTTTAACTTCTCTACATTGCGCCCGTTGTAGACAGACCTCAGCTTCTCGACAATCTCAAGAGAGGTGCTGACCCCGATGTCTGCGGTTATCAGCGTCTCTTCGAGGTTCTCAAGAAACTCCTCTTTCGTTACGGCCTTCTCGGCATTGTCAACGCACTCGGTAATCGCGCTGTTGGTCCTGTTGAGCTTGGCCCTGAGCCCCGCTATGCCTGCCTTCATCTTGCCAAAGACCATTGCCGTTTCCTTCGTTATAGAATGTTTATCCGCACCATGGTGCAAGGCTAACCGTTACACCGGTTCGAGCGGCTCGTGAGCGGCTCGTATTAATCAAAAGAAATAATTAGATAGATGAATACTTTTAGCACAAACGCAGGCACTTTTCTATTTTTTTGAATTGCGCCTCTCTGCCCCGATTAGTTAAGAGCCCTTTCAATACTCAGGCTGTCGGGTGACATATCAGTCCACAAGAGGTTTGATTTGGACCGATAAAGAGTGTTAGACTCTGGCTGTTACTCCACAGTACGAGCTTTTAGACGATTTTGAATCTCTTACAGTACAGCTACGAGGCCCGGTGGCAAGACCCGACACCATAAAGAACAGAGAGTGCAAAGAAGAGTCCGTGCTGGGCGCGCTCTTCTCTATTCTTGTGCCGCCAGTCTGTACTCTGTGCAATGAAGATATTGTAGACCACATACTTTGTGCCGGATGCAGCGAGGAGTTTGAGAAAGAACGGCTGACGGGGCCCGCCTGCCCGCTCTGCTCAGAGCCTTTCTTGTCGAAAGAGACTCTGGCCCATACCTGTACCGAGTGCGCCGCCCACACGCCGCCGTTTGTTCAGGCTACAAGCCTCTACCTCTACCGGGGCCAGGTACTCGAAGCGCTCCATGGCCTTAAGTACAGGGGCACCACAAAGGTCGCACGCCCCTTAGGCCTTCTGCTCTCCGAAGAGATAAAGAGGATGGACAGGCCCCCGGACGTAATTGTGCCTGTTCCCCTTCACACGAAACGGCTGCAAAAACGGAGCTTCAACCAGTCGGTACTTATGGCGCGAGTCTGCTCGAACTCACTCGCAATCCCGCTCGACTACAAGGGGCTTATGAGAGTACGCGACACTGGAGCACAGGTAGGGTTGAGCCGAGCAGAAAGGGCAAAAAATATCAAAGGGGCCTTTGCACTGGCCGACGCAGAGTTGTACCGAGGCAAGAACGTACTGCTTATAGACGACGTCTACACAACTGGGGCTACCATGCGCGAGTGCGCCACGCTCTTTAAGGCCGCCGGGGCCGCCACCTACGGCCTCACCCTTGCGCGCGCCGCAAAGTTCAGCTAATATGACCCGAAAGATAACCGGAACAGATTAAGGAGCAGAACGAATGGTTAAGAAAAGACGCAAACCGATTTCACTAGCCACGTTAAAGAGAGAGCTTAAGGCGCTAAGGTCCGAAGGGCAAAGGTGCGTCTTTACCAACGGCTGCTTCGACATCCTCCACGCAGGCCATGTACGGTACCTGACAAAAGCCCGCACTCTCGGCGACGCTCTGATAGTCGGGCTCAACTCGGATAAGTCGGTAAGAAAGATAAAGGGGAAGAGCCGCCCGATAGTTCCTGAAGAGGAGCGGGCCGAGGTGCTCCTGGGGCTCGAAGCCGTAGACTTTGTGGTGCTCTTCGACACTCCGACCCCTATCGGACTCATAGAAGCTCTGCTGCCGGACGTGCTGGCAAAGGGCGCGGACTGGATAGAGTCTGATATTGTAGGCGCTGAAGCGGTAAAGAGAAACGGAGGACGGGTGGCAAGAGTTAAGCTCGTAAAAGGCAAATCGACGACAAATATTATAAAAAGGATAGAGAAGCTCAAAAAGTGATTTCGCAAGAACCCTTCAAAACCAACCAGTTACAGCCCAAAAAAGCACTAATATCACTCCACACTTCTAATCCTCCGTTAATCCCCGCTTCTGTATACTGGACACATAGTAAGAGAGTACTTAGCAAATAAACTCAACCCTTAACGGAGGGAATTTAAATGAGCTTACGTA
The DNA here is from genome assembly GCA_015222595.1 of Pseudomonadota bacterium. Lineage (GTDB taxonomy): Bacteria > Desulfobacterota > GWC2-55-46 > GWC2-55-46 > JADFVP01 > JADFVP01. Next base: position 7,040 of record JADFVP010000013.1, on the reverse strand, counting down.
TAAAAGAGTCAAATATAGACAGCGCAATAGTGGCATTTTGCTTCACAGCAACAATAGCAATGTTCGTCTCTTTCTCTGTCTTCGTCTAGACTCGCACCGCGTTTGTACCGCAAAAAAACCCCGCTCATCAGAAGTTATGATGACCGGGGTTTTTTTGTTGTCCTGTACGACTGCGGTACTTGTATTAGCAGTCGTAGTAGAGGTGAAACTCGTGAGGATGCGGCCTTAGAGCGACTTCGGCCACTTCGTTACGCCTCTTGTAATCTATCCAGGTATCAATTACGTCCTTAGTGAAGACATCTCCGGCGAGCAGGAAGTCGTGATCCGCTTCGAGCGCATCGAGCGCCTCGGAGAGCGAGCCCGCAGCGGCAGGCACGTCCTTAAGCTCTTCGGGTGAAAGACCGTAGATGTCCTTATCGAGCGGCTGGCCCGGATCTATCTTATTCTGAATACCGTCGAGGCCTGCCATCAGCATGGCGGCAAAGGCGAGGTATCCGTTACAAGACGGATCAGGGAAGCGTACCTCTATCCTCTTCGCCTTGGGTGAAGAGGAGTACATCGGGATACGGATAGAGGCCGAACGGTTACTTGAAGAGTACGCAAGGTTGATTGGCGCCTCGTAGCCCGGAACGAGCCTCTTGTAAGAGTTGGTGCTGGGGTTGGTAAAGGCGTTGAGCGCATGGGCGTGCTTGAGTATGCCGCCAATGTAGTGCATGGCCATCTCGCTCATTCCGCCGTAGCCGTCTCCTGCAAAGAGCGGCTTGCCGTCTTTCCAGATCGACTGATGCGTGTGCATGCCGGTACCGTTGTCGTTAAAGACCGGTTTGGGCATAAAGGTTACTGTCTTGCCGTTGCGCTTGGCAACATTCTTGATTATGTACTTGAACCACATCAGCTTATCGGTCATCTTGAGCAGGGAATCAAACTTCATGTCGATCTCTGCCTGACCGGCTGTAGCCACCTCATGGTGCTGGCACTCCACATGTATTCCGCACTCCTCCATGACGAGGCACATCTCGGTTCTAAGATCGTCCTGAGAGTCGACCGGTGCAACTGGAAAATAACCGCCCTTATGCTTCGGCTTGTGCCCCAGGTTCGGCCCCTCGTCGGCCCCTGTGTTCCAGACACCCTCTTCGGAGTCGATAAAGTAGAAGCCGTGGTCTGCGGCCTGAGAAAAACGGACATCGTCGAAGATAAAGAACTCCGGCTCCGGGCCGAAGAATGCCGTGTCTCCTATGCCGGTACTCTTGAGATAGGCCTCGGCCTTTTTCGCCACGGCTCTCGGGTCCTTGTCGTACGACTCTCTGGTGATGGGGTCTACGACGTCGCAGATAAGGCTCAGAGTAGGCACTGCCGGAAACGGGTCCATCATAGCGGTGGACGGGTCGGGGATTACAAGCATGTCGCTTGCGTGAATCGGCTTCCAGCCCCTTATGCTCGAACCGTCAAAACCGAGTCCATCCTCAAAAAGGTCCTCTTCAAGCTCGCTCACGGGAACGGCAAAGTGCTGCCATATGCCGAGAAAGTCCACAAACTTGAGATCGACCATCTTGGTTCCATTCTCTTCAGCAAATTTTAATATTTCCTTCGGTGTCATCTACAGATCCTCCTTGCATTGTAAATACCTATGCCGGTCTGCCATGCGGTTGAACTTCATTTTACGCACCACTCGTTGCATAGCCCAATAATCTATTGTCAAAAAACTAAACTGTCAAAAAAAACCTAGACCGCTTCGTCTCCGCGTTCTCCCGTCCTTATCCTGACCACCTCGTCCACAGAGAGCACAAAGACCTTGCCGTCGCCTATGCGACCCGTCTTTGCGGTCTCGACTATCGTCTCGACCACCTTGGCGACAAGATCGTCCTTCAAGACTATCTCCATCTTTATCTTGGGAAGAAAGTCAACCACATACTCCGTACCTCGATAAAGCTCCGTGTGCCCCTTCTGGCGGCCAAAGCCCTTTACCTCAGAGACGGTAATTCCCTTTATGCCTATATCGTTGAGGGCCTCTTTGACCTCGTCGAGCTTAAAAGGCTTTATTATGGCCTCTATCTTCTTCATCTGTTCCTCCAGAAAATACGATTTTCATCACTCATGCAGCGCCTATTCCTCAATAGACTCAATAAATCCTACAAGGGCAGCCTCTATTACTTTATCAAAATCCTCGAACCTGAGTCCAAGCACATTGGTGTCGCGCACCCAGACTACCGTACCATCGAGAGCAATGTCGAAGCCGTTGCTCTTAATATCAACACCGACCTTATCGCCCTTAACAGGAACCGGTACGCCCTCTTCGAGCTTTATGCAGATTCCGGTTATGCTGACATTACCTAGCTGGCTCTCGTACCGTTTATCTCCGATGGTAACTTCGACCGGCTGGTTCTCCGGAAAGACCCTGTACCCTTCGCGGCAACCTTCGAGCATCTCCTTTAAGTTGCTGATAAAGGTTGCAACGTTGTCTTCGGTTACCTTGTACGCCTTGGAGTCTGCACTCTCGCTCTTTAGTTCCTCAAGTTCTTTGAACGCTTCGGTAAGAAGCCTCTTGTACTTGAAAAAATGCTTTCTGAGTACATCTCTGCTTATGGAGTACGGTCCGGCTGAGATATAAAGCTCATCGACATCTACCTTAACATTGCAGGTAGGGCAAGTTGTCTCTTTCTTTTCAAGAAGCAGATTTGAATGTAACCACTGCTTGCACTTCGGACACTCTACCTTTAGCATGTGCGCCTCCACGAACTACCAATCTAAGCAGTTCTTACTCCGAACATTGAGTCTCATTATTAAAAAATTTTGCTTTTATAATATTGCATTATGGCTCAGAGACCAAGGCGGAGTCAAGGTACTTTTTATTCTGCACACGAAGAACAGACAGAGCGCGGGCGGCACCTTGCCACTTTACTTATTATAGTATTAGCAATATCCATGCCCTAATCAAAAAGTACGCCATTACAGGCAGTTATATCCGAAGGGCTGGAAGCGGTGGTCAAACTTTACGCAGTAAACCGGGGTGGGTGCATAAAAAATATTCACCCTTGATATGAGGCTTTTGTATCTGTTAACATGCCTTTAGTGTCAGGTGCAAAAATTTCAAGACCATAAGAGCGCGCCTTAAGACTTACAGACAGAGCGGAACATGGCAACAACGGCGCCTTGCGTGCATTTGTGCCGTTAGTTTTAAACTATCGCAATGGAGTAGAACAAGTGAACTGTCCCAAGTGCGGAATCCGTGCCGCAAAACATGCAATCTCATGCTTCTGCGGCTACGAGTTTATTAAGAGCAATCAGGAAACAGAGCCCGAAGCTTCCCCCGATGTATCACCTGAAGCATCAGAAGAGACGCCTGAAAACGCGTACCCAAGCTCCAGCGAAGCCGATCACGACACAGAGACTTATGATGAAGAGACTTACGATGAGCCCGGCTCCGACACACCCATATATGAAGAAGAAGAGCAGGCTCAGGGCGCCGAACAGAACAAAGCCGCTGAGACCGTAGAGCAGAGCGCCGCCGGGCCAACTGAGGACTCCTACAGCGACCCCGAGCGCTACGACCGCGTCGGTGGCTGGCTCTTGCTCCTGTGCGTACTGCTAACAGTACTCGGGCCGCTTGCAACCGCCTACAGCCTCATTGCGGGCTATGGACAGCTCCAGGGCCTCTTCGAAGAGACCCCGGGCCTCAGAAGCTTCTACAACATGAACTTTATCCTGAACATCGGACTCGGTCTCTTCAGCCTCTGGGCCGGCTTCTCTTTATGGACCAGAATGGCCGGAGCGGTCGAAAGGGCAAAAAATTACCTTCTTGCAAGGGTCGCCTACTCTGTCATTCTATACTTTCTTCCTACGATGTCGGGCCTGCCCGAAGAGATGAGCACAGGCATACAGAGCGAGATCGTCGCAGCCTCGACCTTCTCGTTCATCTATATAGCTATCTGGTATCTCTACCTGACGAAATCGAAGAGGGTACGCGGAACGTACCAGAGCTGATGACTTAGAAGTCGCACTGTGACAAGAAAGAAAGATGATCTAAAAAGAATAAAGCAGGAAAGAGGATAAGGCAGAAAAGAAAAAAGAAATGGTACCAGGCCGGACAGACCGGCAAAGACAGGCTAGTCGATCCTTACCCTGCCGCTTGCAGTAGTAACTACCACCCTGTACTCCTCCACCAACGAGACAGTCTCTATACAGACCACTGCGCCGTCCGAAGAGCCGTTGGGGTTGAAGGTTATATTTGTATCAGCGGTTCCGTTACATGTAGTACCGGTATGCCAGGAAACTTCTTCGTGAATCGCTACCCAGGGAGAGACAGAGGTCCAGGTAGTAGATGAACTTGGGCTGTCGCCCTCCGCCATCCTGTACTGTTTGCCGTCCACGTCCAGCTCTATACGGGTCTGGATATTTTTGGTAACGGCAGTAGCGCGCGCAAGTTTGCATCTGGACGAGAGCCCAAGAGCGGAGTCGCGGTACTTGAGAGTCGTACTCCAGGTATAGAACGACGGCAACGCAACAGCGGCTATAGTGGCTATAATCGCAACCACAACAAGCAGCTCTACTATAGAGAAGCCTTCGGCTTCAACGAGCTTTACTCTTGCGCTCTTCAAACTTTTAGCGTATTTCGATAGCAAGGTCATACTTCTGAAATGCCTCCGCGCCTTCAGGGTCAGTTGCGACCAACTCCACCTCATGCGTGCCAACGCCCATTATACCTATCTTCCACGTAACGAGACCCTCTTCAGAAATCGCCATGCCTTCAGGGCCGGCCCCCAGAGAGTAAATAAGCTCATCACCGTCCGGGTCTACTGCTACCGCCTGGTAGAGATACTCATCGGAGAGAAATGAGAGGTTCGGCAGCGAGGTAAAGCTCGGCGGGCCGTTCGGAACGGTAACGGAGAGCGGGGCATAGAGCACGCCATCGCCATCTGCGTCGTACGGTACTACCTCCACCGATATCTCGTCCTCTCTTGCGAACTGGCGGCCTTCGATTCTGTTGCTAAGAACCGTAACGACCTCGGAGCCGTTTACGAACCACCGGATACTATAGCCGACCTCGTCCCCGTCCGCATCTACCGCCTCTATCTCTGCGGTTACGTCTACTCCCGCATACAACTCTTCAGGGGTCAGGCTTATTCTCCTTACCTCCGGTACGGTGTTGCCTACAGAGACGCTCTCCGAGAGCACCTCTGTGCCGACCGTGGCCGTTACCGAGACGCTCTGGCCTTTCACAAAGTGGACGCTCTCAAGCGTCTCTCCTCCGGCGCCGGCAACGGAGCTACCGTCCACCCGCCACATATAACTTATCTCACGCGAGCCCACAGTACCAGAGACCATGGCCCTTATCGAACCCTCTACCGTAGGCTCCTCAGGCAGCAGGTTTAGCGTTACCGGCCCCTCAGCCCTGACCTCTCCTTCGGTATGGCTTTCGTACACGGGCGCTACTTCAGACTCACTCTTCTTCTCAGTGCACGCAAGAGTGCCGAAGAGAAGCAAAAGGCAGAGGAGCGGCAGATTGAATCTGCCGGAAAAAGCTAAAAAATAGGATCTCAAATCAAACACCTGTTATCAGAACGCGGAGCCGACAGAGTCGGCTACTCACGTTCAGTTCTATTAATGCTTCTTTATGAACGGGTACCTGCCCTTCGCCTTATCGTTGATATAACCGGGAAGAAGGTAGATAGATTCCGCAGTGATACTCGAATCCTCATTTACCGGCCCTTCGGCATATATCCACTTGTGGCCGCGAAGCGTATTGGCGCTTATCTCCCTGCCCCGGCTGTTGTAGACCTTTGTATCTCTGGTCACCTTCAGCCTCGTGCTCTCGTTTACGATGAGCGTTCTGCCAAGATCCCTGCTTACCGACCCGAGCACAAAACGGTATGTGCTAGAGTCCGCGAGTACAAAGGACGGAAGAGCAAGAAGAAACGCTACAGCCAGAGCGGCAATCGTTTTTTTACCTAAGTACCTCATTAGCGCACCTCCCTCCAGTAAGTTGGTATACTTCCGCCTACGTCACTAACCTCAGGTGTCACCATCGCGCCACCGACTCCTATGAGCGCCGAGATGCCCGACGGGTTGATGACCATGACTATGCCCGACGGTATGCCTGTGCCGAGTATAGTCGAGCGGTCAGTGTAATCGAGAACCTCAACGGTATTGCCGTCGCCGTCTGTAGTATCGTTTCCAGAGTTGTAGTTATAGGCAGACGCTGCATCGAGGTAGCCGAGCGAGTAGAGCCGCGAGGTACCGCGAGTGGCGGTATCGCAGGCGTCGCCACCCGCCGTGGCGTCCGGCTCGTAGGTTGTGTAGTAGGCTACCTTGTTGATGACCGCCGCCTGTGCCAGCACCTTCTCTCCTGAGTTCGTGGAGAGTTTCAAGTACCAGCCGTCACTTGAGGCCACGTTGACCGTATTTACGCTCGTGGCGTCGGAGAGGTCGCCCTCTCCCTTGGCTGTGGACTGTCCCGTATCCTTCACGGCATAAATTCTATCGACCTCGGTCGTCACCGTCGGATGGGCTCTGTCTCCAGTACCGAAGAAGAGCATCTCGTATCCTATCTCAAGCGTTACGGCCGGACGGTAGAAGATCTTTCTTCCTGTGCTGGCGTCCGCTCCCGGGTTGGAGTCGAAGATATGCTTGAGCGCCCACGAAGTCGTATCCGTACTCGACACATCGAACCTCCACATATTGCCTCCGGTGTCTCCTACATAGACCCTGTCGGCATATCCGTTGGAGTCTATATCGAGAACAGAGAGGTCTGAGGCAATAGAGTGCGTAAGGGTAGAGCTGTCGGCATTTGTATAGCCCCAGATCTTATGGCCCGAGTTGGTAAAAGAAGGTACGCCGGAACCGTTGAGCGCCGCTATCTCCACCACATAGACGCCCCTTCCCTCGGTATCGGTGGTCGGGGTTGTGGCGTCCTCGTTCACGTTATCGTAACCGGCCCCTACGAACATCGCTATCTTCGTGGTATCTGTGCCGCTAACGTCTACCAGCACTTTGTCTATCTGCGGCTCGCTCCAGGTGTCTCCCAGCTCTGAGTAATCGGTATT
>JADFVP010000104.1 GCA_015222595.1 Pseudomonadota bacterium | reverse complement strand
ATGCAGACCGTTCGTTTACCGCCCCTGTCGGGGTCTTTAGCCCAAGCCCAAGCGTCACTCTTTTGGAGGGTCTTATGGGCGCGTCGGTGTAGAGGGTGTAGAGCCCGAAGAGCGTTACGTCGCCGAGCCCCTCAACCGTTGCCATCTCCATATTCATCACCATGCCGCCTCCGGTCTTGTTGCGCATCTTCATGTCGTTTACGACGTACGGAACGTAGGCCAGGAGCGAGAGCCGCTCGGAGACGGGCCTGACGCCTACGAGGGTGAACTTCTGCATCCGCATGGAGACCGGAACCTTGTAGCTGGTGCCGGACGTCCAGTTGTTCTCGATTGCGGTGTCCGGGCTTATAGAGTCATTGCCCTTTTTGATAGTGGCCATATCCGAGTTTTCATATATGAGCGAGAGGCCGAAGTTCTTGGCCAGCGTCGCGCCCGTGCCGACAGAGCCCGATATGCAGCAGGCCATGCCGCACTCGCCGAGTGCAAAGGCGCTGGAGCCCGACAACAGTATAAGTATTGCTACAAGTGCTGCTATTCTGTTTTTCATCTTGAGTTCCTTATCTTTTTATTTTTTTTCTCTCTCTTCTTTATACCGATACCGATAGCATGTGCATAAGCGCATGCTTCTGAAATGCACGCACGCGAGCATAGACTAAGGCCGTGCAGCCGTGCGCGCCATGCGCGCGCAAGTACGGGCAGCTTAAGAGAGAGCTTTTTTATTATTGTTCAGTAAGTTGGTCGATTTTAACGACCGGGTGACCGGTTACGGGCTCCGGCTATCAGATAAGGGGGTTGTTCGGTGGCCGGTCTATGGCCATTGGGTCGGGGCTAATGAACTCAATACCGTAAAAAAGGGCGCGGTGCAGTTCGCGCTCCGCACTCTCGGTCGGGATAAAGAGGGTAAGGAGGTGCGGCTCGCTCGGGGCCATCTCGCCGGGGGCGAGGTCGCTGGAGGCGCAGCTGATAATGCTGTGCGTGCGGCACGCTTTTTTATGCGAAGTATTTTGGTGAACCGACACTTCATTTGTATGCGAAGCTCCTTTTAAAGCCGACGCTTTTTGGTGAGACGAAGCGTCGGCGTCCATTACATGGTCCATTACATGGTCCATTACATGGTCCATTGCATGGCCTTTTGCGTGCTCTCCGGCCCGGTGCTTACCAGTATTGCTGTGCATGGCACAAGTGCCGGAGTTGCCGGAACTCGAAGGTTTTTGCTCTGCGAGCAGGCAGATCCCATCGACGCACTCCGTGCAGTGGTCAATCGCGCTAAACGCAGGCGAAAACCACGGCAGGAGCATCGTAAGGATAAGAACAGATATTGCGACTCTATAAAACATGCTATGATGATAGCAGAAGATAATCGATGTCGCAATTCTGTTTTTGTTTTTTCATTGAGAGCGATATGTCGCCAAACAACTCAAAGAATTGGCATAAGAACAAACGGCACCCCGTCACCAAGGTTCATCGGCGCGTTCGGCTCATAAAACTGAAACTGCTCCGCATAAACGATCCTCCGGAGAGGATCGCCCGAGGCGCGGCCTTGGGCGTTGTCTGCGGAATCTTACCGACCTTCGGTTTCGGCGGCTTCATAGCCTTTGGCCTCGCCTTTGTCTTCAAGGCAAACAAGGCCGCAGCCATTCTCGGCAGCTTTATAATGAACCCCGTAACCACCCCTTTCTTCTGGACCTTCTCGCTAATGCTCGGCAGCCTGATACTCGGCGCCGACCACACAATACTGCTCGAAAAGATAGAGACAGAGGGACTTGTAGCAGGCTTTTCCAGCGCCTACATTGTCTTTCTGGTCGGCAACTCGATAATAGCGACCTTCTTCTGTTACTTTACCTACAAGCTCATAAAGAACGGGATAAGGGCACACCGCAAGATAAGAGACGAGCGCAAAGCCAGGAACGGGCGCAGGAACAGGTTGAAAGAGATCAGAACAGAGAAGGCCGAAAAGAGTCGGCCGGATGGATAAGGACGATATGAGCAGGTCTGGGGCGTAGATAAAAAGTATTCGTGATTTTACTGGGGGTAGGGTCAAAAAAGAGCTGCTGCACTCAACCGCTCTCTGAGTCGGCTCCGGGCACGGGGTAGAGAAAGACCATATTCCTTGCGCTCTTCTTGGCGGTGTACATAGCGGAGTCGGCAATGCGCAACAGCTCGCTCTTCTCGGTAGTATGCACCGGGTAGGTTGCCACGCCTATTGAGACGGTAATCTTGAGGTCTAGCCCCTCGGAGTGGAGAAAAGTCTGCTCCTCCACAGAGGCCCTTATCCGCTCGGCCACCTGAAACCCGGACTCGCAGTCGGCGTCTACAAGAATCACAACATACTCGTCGCCGCCGTACCGTATGGCGGTATCGACCTCGCGTATCGCACTCTTTAAAATTCCACCAACCTCTACGAGCACCTTGGAGCCGGCTATGTGGTCGTTCTGGTCGTTTACGTTCTTAAAATGGTCTACATCTAAAAAGAGGACGGTCAGAGGGATCTTCTGCCTGTCGGCCCGCTTAAGCTCACGTTCGAGAGACAGCTCCAGATACTTTGCGTTGTAGAGGTTCGTAAGGCTGTCTATGTAGGCCATCTCCTGCGCCTCGCCGTACTTGCGGGCGTTGGTAAAGGCCTGACAGGCGTGGTCGGCGACAAACTCTGCAACCTTAACGGTCTCATCTGCGTACTCGCTCTCCGGTTTCGACGACAAGGTTACAATATAGCCGAAGAAGGTCTCGGTGCTACCAGAGCGCACCGAGAGCGGAATAACCGTCATGGATGCAAAACCGGCCAGAGACTCTCCGTGCGCGCTCTTTAGCCCGTCGGTAGAGAGCACCGTAACCTCTTTTGTGCCGTGCAGAGTATGCTCTGCGCTATCCGTAAAGAGCGACAGCAGGTACTCTCCGGCACTGGGGTCGAGCCCCCTTGCGGCCTTTATCTTCAGCACCTCAGTCTCTTCGTCCGAGTAGAGCATGAGGCCCGCCTCTGCGGGCAGCGTCTGGATCATGGAGTCGAGCGAGACCTTGTAAAGTTTCTCTAAATCGAGACTCGACGTTATGGTTCTACCGACCTTGAAGAGCCTGAGCGAGCGTCTCATCTCCTCGTTCTCTTCGAGCAGAGCCTTCTTCTCAAGGCTGCTCTGGACGGTCAACAGGAGTTCGTCGGCGTGAAGCGGTTTACGGATATACTCGAAGGCGCCCTTTTTCAGCGCGGTAATGGCGCTCTCTATCGAGCTGTGGCCGGTGATAACCACAACGTCTATAAGGGCGTTGTACTGCTTAACGCCCTCTAAAACCTCTATGCCGTCCATGCCGGGCATTACAAGATCGGTTACCACGACATCAAAGTTTTCTTCTTTGAGCGCTCCGAGAGCCTCGTGGCCGCTGGCAGCAGTGGTAACCTTGTGGCCCGCATTGGTCAGTATATCGGTGCACAGAGCGCGAGAAAGCGCGTCATCATCCACCACTAGTATCGTTCCGTAATTCATCTATTAACCCCAGGTATTTATACTTAAGTATAGCAGATTAGCCGGTATGTCAACTCCGTACGGCGCGCTATACCCTAGACTACATTATCGGTAAAAAGATGCTATCCTTAAGGCTATTAAACACGTAAACAGGAGGCAAAAAAGATGGCACTGACAGAGGGCAAAGCAGCACCCGCGTTTTCACTGCCCGGAGTAGACGCAAAAGGCGCCGAGAGAGTGCATACACTCAAAGAGTATAAGGGAAAACGTGTCATTTTATACTTCTATCCGCGCGACTCTACTCCCGGATGTACGCGAGAGGCAGTTGACTTTAGCGCCGAGAGCGCAAAGATAAAGAGAGCCGGGGCAGTGGTGCTCGGAGTTAGCCCGAACTCGGTAGCCGCGCATACCAAGTTCATAGAAGCGCAGGGGATAAAGTTTGCGCTTTTAGTAGACGGTGACAAAAAAACAGCTGAAAAGTACGGGGCGTACGGCGAGAAGAAGATGTACGGCAAGACCTCTATGGGCATCATACGCTCAACATTTCTAATAGACGAAGAGGGCAAGATAGAACGCATCTGGACAAAGGTAAAGGTCGCAGGGCATGTAGAAGAGGTACTCGACGCGCTAAAGTAGGTTTTTTTAATAAATTGGGGCCCGGCGGGTCAATAAAAACACAGTTTTTGAATTTTTGCGCCGGAAATGGTATAGTAACATACTGTATCTACTATTTTTGCCTATTTTACCCTTATGGAGCGGGCCATGAAGAAAATTCTGCTGCTGCTTGTACTTGCAATACTGTTGCCTTCTGCGAACGCCCACGCCCTTAGCATCGATTTCTCTACGATACTGGTCAGTACCGATGTCGATACGGGTCTTGAGACCGGCTCCTACAGAATCGAATTTACCGGCACCTTAGAGGTAACGGGCTTTGGCAAGATCATGCCGGGCGACGTACTCGATCTCACTGGCGTTGGCGACATCTACGGCGGCAGATACTATGTGGACTCTGTTACGCACACATTCAACGCGGGCAGCTACACCGATAGCTTTACCTTAACTCGTAACGCAACCGGCGGCTCGGAAGGCAGCAGCGTGCCTACAGGTAGCCTCTACCTCGCCGACTACGCCTTTCTCTACACCTACGCCCCTATTATTGAGGGCAGCCTGACTTCTCTTGCGAGCCTGAGCTTCGTCCCCGTGCCCGTGCCCGAGCCCACAACGCTACAGCTCTTAGGGCTCGGCGTCATTGGCTTCTTTGGACTCTGGGGCTTCTTCGGCCTCGGTGGCCTCGGCTATGCGCTCGGCAGAGGGCGAAGAACTTCTCTGTCTGTCCAGGCAGACACTCTATAAAAAAATTCCGGTTACCAAAGCACTTTACAAAAGAGCCGCAGACCTAAATGGTCTCCGGCTCTTTTTTTGTCCACCAAGCGGCAAAAGTACCTTAAAGACTCAAGTTTTTGCTCAAATTTTCGATATATTAATATGTAATTACTACTGTACTCAACCACGTTCGATCATTAACTCAGCCGCTGCCGCTACGACACAGGAGTAACTGTATGAAACTTAAAAGAACCCTCTCTGGACTGACTCCGCTACTTCTAACACTCTGCCTGCTGCTCTTTTCAACCGGTGCTGGCGCGGCAACAAACGATAGACCGACCCCGGAAGTACTGACGGGCGGCAAGATAGTTACGGCCCCGGCTCTCAGGAGCCTAATCAAAGGCGGCACCGTTACCGTAATCGATGTCAGAAATCCGATCAACTTCGGCAGGGGGCACATACCTACTGCGGTTTCGCTCCCCTACTCCGGTAAGGTCGAAAAGTCCGATACCTTTGTGCCTGCCCCCGGGGTAATCGACTTTGCGCAGTTGCCTGTCGACAAGGCTGCGCCCATACTCGTCTACTCTCACGGCCCTACGGGCTGGAAGTCGTACCTCGCGGCTCTGGTCGCAATAAACCTCGGACATACCAACGTTATGTGGCTGCGCGGCGGCTACTCCTCATGGACCGAGTCCGGCTTTTCCGTGGCGCGGGGCAGATAGGCTCTGCGGGCCCGGGCATAGAGAGCCGGCCCAAGACCCTTACTCATACTTTTTTCGGGCCCGCTAACGAACGTTGTCGATCTGGCCCTTTCATGAGTATATAAGAACTATTGAGCATCTACTGCTATGAACATTAAGAACAAACTCTTCTACTCCACCCTCTTCTCGCTCCTTCTCATCATCGGTGCGCTAGGGGCCGGTCTGCTCGGCTACCGCTCTATTACCACCAGAGCCGCCACTATCAGCGCACTTGAGGGGCAGCTTTCGAGCCTGCAGATGCTCTTTCGCGGCATAAACGAGTCGATACTTACCGACGGAACGCCCTACTCCATAGAGCTTGTCATGCAAGGCATAACAAAGTTCGAGTACACGCACAGGCTGCTTCTCGATTCCAACGGCCCGGAGGCGCTGCAGAGAACCCTGAGAGAAGAGATAAGCCCAAAGTGGAAAGAGATGCGTGCCACGACAGAGAAATTTACCGTACTAAACGGCATAAACCCCGACGACAACGAAGCCATGATAGAGTACGGCGCTATCCTCTTTCTCGGCGAAGAGGTGGAGACCAGCCTGCGCACCGTCATCAAAAGGCTCGAAGTCGACAACGAGCACTACCTCAGGAACACGCAGTACGCTCTTGCTATCTCCATTCCGGCCCTCCTACTTCTTGCCCTTTACCTTCAGCTAGACCTCTACCGCACCATAGCCCGGCCCATACGGAGGCTTCGCGAACTGATAGAGGACGTGGAACTGAAGCACGGAGAGGCCGAGAGCTCGCTAAGCACAAAGTCCGAGACAATAAAGCGCGAGTTTCTAGGCCCGTCGAATACAAACGGTACGCAGGTAAGCGACATTCGAACCCTCGCGCACGCCTTCAATGCCATGGTCGAGCGGGTCGTACACCACATACAAGAGCGCAGCGCCGCAGAGCAGGCTCTGGAAAAACTTGCAGTTACAGACAACCTCACCCAGGTCTACAACAGGGTGAAGCTCGACGACATAATCAAGGAGGCCTCGGAGAGGTCGCGCGTGCACAACTCTCTGCTCTCGGTAATAATCCTCGACCTCGACAATTTCAAGGAGATAAACGACACGTACGGCCACCTGGCCGGAGACACGGTCTTAAAAGAAGTTGCCGGGGTGGTGCGTAAAAATGTGAGATCCACCGACCACCTTGTGCGGTGGGGCGGAGAGGAGTTCTTAATCGTCTCTCCGGGCACGGGGCTCGCCGAGGCCGACGAGCTTGCGAATAAACTTAGGCGACTTATAGAGGGGCACGACTTTGGTCGTGTCGGGGCCGTTACGGCAAGTTTTGGTCTCACGCAGTTCAGAGAGGGCGACACTGAGGACTCTTTCTTGACGCGTGCCGACGGCGCGCTCTACAAGGCCAAGGACGAGGGTAGAAACAGGGTAGAGGCCTGCGCGTAGATCATGCAACACGCAGCTCATACAACACGCAACTCATACAAATAGATAACTGCCGGAGAGATCGCGTGCTCTCTTCGCCCAACGCTTCGGTTCTCTCTTCTATATTGCAAAAATTTCAGAGATGTGCTCAAATCTTTTTACACTTTACGAAACCCCGGATGCCTGAAGAGTCCCTATCCGAACGGACACAATAAAGGAGAGTATGGAAAACCGCAAAAAGAGTCTGCTCCTAAGCTCTATCTTTATCATCAACTTCATCTCTCTCATCTACCAGGTCGTGTGGGTGCGCGAGATCATGCTTATCTTCGGCACCACGGCGCTCTCCATCTCGACCATCCTTACCGTCTTTCTCTCCGGCATTGCTCTTGGAAGCTACTTCTGCGGCAAGCTCGTGGCAGATATCAAAAACAGATACCGTTTCTTCGGCATAGCCCTCGTAATACTCGGCCTCTACTGCATTGCGTCTCTTAGCCTCTTCGACCTTATTCGCTACCCGTTTATGTACCTCTCCGGCAGTGTCGAAAGCTCACTGACGATGAACCTCTTAAAGTTCTTCTTCTCCTTTCTCGTGCTCATCGTGCCGACCACCATCATAGGCGCGATGTTCCCGCTCGTAACATACCTCTACTCCGAAGAGTTCAAGAACTTTGGACGCGACGTGGCCTCGGTCTACCTGCTCGACACCCTTGGGGCCTCGCTCGGCGCGCTGCTCTGCGGCTTCTTGCTCGTCCCGCATGTAGGGCTCTGGTTAACGTCCTTGCTATCCGGGCTCGCGTACCT
>JADFVP010000012.1 GCA_015222595.1 Pseudomonadota bacterium | reverse complement strand
TACTGAAGCTCCTTGTTGAGTATAGTGTCCTTTTTGCCCTCTATTACGAGGTTCCCGTTAGGGAGCACATCGACTATGCGCGTTGAGATTACCGCTGTGAGTTCTCCTGAGCGCTCTGTCTTGCCGGTTCCGTCGAAGCTGGAGTCGTAACCTGAAGCGACGTTAGGGTCTAGCTTGTAGTTTGAGCCCAGAAGGTCGTTTATGCCGAGGTTGGTCGGCAGCCCGAGGTTCGCTCCGAGCGCGATATCGTGCGCCGTAGACCTGGACGTGGAGGTCGTCGCCTCCTTTACTGCGCTCGTCTTTTCAGAGACCATTACCGTTACTATATCGCCAATGTGGCGTGCGCGCAGATCCTGAAAAAAGGAGTTGCGCGAATTCTCGCCCGGCCAGATAGAGCCGACGGTAGTAGGTATAGTGCCCGACTGTACCGGCAACTCCGATGTATTGATCTTCGTCGGCTGCGGCGTGGCGCAACCGGCGCACAACATCACAGTGACTAACATGACCGGAAAGAGCCTCTTATATCCGTCTTTTATGACCATAACAGTGCCTTTATACTTGCCTTATACCGACCCGTACAGGAGATTACCGCAGCCTAAAAGGCCACACGCAATTCGCCCGGCCCGGTTACCGTACCGAAAATCTCTTTACCGGAGAGCGTGCGCGCGCTTATTACCTCGCCCCTCGCCCCGTTCTGCATTGCCTTGCCCTGCGAACTGACCCTGAGCCTTTCGGTCTCTATTTTTAGAGTTACTATCTCGCCCCGTTTGACCAGCTTCATCGGCGTTATATAACTGCGCTTGATAATATCTCCGGGGTTGATCGGCCTCCTGGCCGTCATCCCGAGCACCTCGTCCACTGAGCTGGTTATCGACTGAGAACCGCGCTGTTCGGCGCGAATAAGCTCTATGTCGTCTATCATTATCTCATGCCCTTTGCGAAGCGGATTGATAGCCACGACGGCATCTTTAAAGAGCCTTACGCGGGCCGAAGCCCAGAACTTCTTAAACTCAATGCCGCCCCGGTAAAGACTTACCGAGACAGTAACCTTGCCGGCTCTCATTATAGGGCGCGGCAGAGTTACGCGAACGGCGTCGAAGCTGTCGGTAGCAGAGGAGTAGCCCCGGAGATCTAGACTGTCTATCTCAACGTCGGCCTCGTTCCATGGTGTTGCCTCAAGCAACTGACTGGAGACCTCGTGCTCAAGCGCGGTAATATTCGCACTGGCAAGATCTACGATAGCCAATACGGAGAAGAGCATGAAGATCAGTATCAGAAAGACTCTTTTAGCCATTATATTCCTCTACCTCTTCATAGAGTTTGCGGTCTGAAGCATTTCGTCAGCCGCCTGGATAGCCTTTGAGTTTATCTCATAAGCCCTCTGCGCTGCGATCATATTTACCATCTCCTCTACAACGGAGACGTTCGACATCTCAAGAAATCCCTGCGCTATCGTGCCGACACCGTCGGTACCGGGCGAAGCGGTCGTCGCGTCTCCTGAGGCCCCTGTTATAGTCATAAGGTTCTTTCCCATAGACTTTAGTCCCGAAGGGTTTATGAAGCGCGCCAGCTCAAGGTTTCCTACCTGAGTAGGAGTGGCCGAGCCGGGCTGTGTAACGGAGATTATACCGTCGGCGCTGACCGATATTGTGAGCGAGTCCGAAGGTATGGTGATAGCCGGTTCTACCAGATAACCGTCTGAGGTGACAAGCCTGCCGTCTGCATCGATCTTGAACTCACCGGTTCTGGTATAGGCGGTCGTGCCGTCTGGCAGTACCACCTGAAACATACCGTCGCCCTCTATACCGAGGTCGAAAGAGTTACCGGTCTGGCGGAAGTTACCCTGATCGAAGAGCTTGGCCGTAGAGACCATCTTTACACCCTGGCCCACCTGTATGCCCGTAGGAACTATAGTGTCCTGAGACGAAGAGGCTCCGGCGGACTTCATCTCCTGATAGAGAAGATCCTGGTAATCGGCTCTCGACCTCTTAAAGGCCGTTGTGTTTACGTTTGCCAGGTTATGGGCTATCACATCTATATTTATCTGCTGCGCTTCCATGCCCGTAGAAGCCGTCCATAATGCCCTTATCATAGAATCTGCCCTCCAGTTTCTCGTACATCTTGTGCGTTCCGGTTATCCTTTGCCAACCTCTTCGATAGCCTTTCGCGTCATGTCGTCTATTGCCTGTATCATCTTGGACTGAGACTCATATGACCTCATGCACTCGATCATCGTGGTCATAGCCCTTACCGCATTTACGTTGGAGATTTCAAGGTGTCCCTGTACGACCTCTGTAAGGCCGTCGAGCGGGGTCTCGGTAACCCATGCGCCGGGCACGGAGTAGTAGTTACCCTCTCTGACCAGCATCTCCGGGTTCTCGAAGTTTATTATATTGAGCTTGCCCATGGTGCCGTCCCTGTTGGATATTGTGCCGTCGGAGCTTACCATCACGGTCGAGCCTTTGAGCTTCAGCACTCCACTCGCTCCGAGCACGCCGTAGCCCTCGCTCGTAACAAGGCTGCCGCTCTTGTCTACCATAAAGGTTCCGTTTCTCGTGTAACGGACTCCATCGGGTGTATCTATCTCAAAAAAACCCTGCCCCTGTATTGCCATGTCGAGGTCTCTGCCCGAACGCTTCATAAAGCCCTGAGACATATCCGTTACCACCTCTTTGGCCTCGGAGAAGTAGCGCGGAACCCCGGTTTTGGCTATGGTAGCCTCAAAGAGAAGCTGGCGTTTTTTAAATCCGGGCGTATTTATATTGGCAAGGTTCTCGGAAAGAACGTCGAGCCTCTTTTCCTGAGTCACCGCACCTGATAACGCCACAAATATCGATCTATCCACAAGACCTCCAACAAGAGCTAAATTCGAAACAGCTAACGTAGTGCTGTCTATAGTATAATGCAACGACTGTGCCAAAGTTCTATAGCAGTTTTTGCTCATCAAAAACAGTTACTTAACTTATTTGCCGGGCCTCTGGCCTCAGAACCTGTGTTCTGTTGCCCCGTTACCCGGAACTTTCTTCCCTTTTGAGGACTTTTTTTCCCTCTGTTTTTTTGCTATCAGTTCTTCAGCCATCAGTTCTTCAGATTGTTGAGCGAGGTTATCAGCTCCGCCTCGCCGCTTAAGAGCCCGAACTTCTCCACTACCTCATCCACGCTCGCCCCGGCATCCAGCATACTGACGGCGTGCTCATAGTCGTCGTTCCAATTCCTGGGCGGTACACGCGTCTCCGCACTTGCCCTGTTTATCACACGATCCATGGCCTTTTTGTTGGTCTGAAGGCTCGCCTCAAGCTCTTCAAGGTCGTGCCGCTTCTTATCGAGCCTTTTGGTTATTGACTCCGCAGCGCTCAGCTCCTCTTTAAGCTTGTCCATCATCTCAATATGGTGCTCACCGGTCAGTGCAGGCGCACCACCTGCCATAGCTAACTCTGTGCCGGCTACTTTGTTGCTCTTCCTATAACTCAGCAACATAAACAAGATACCGACCATAAAAGCCACGTCTACGACAAACAGTATAAAGACCCAATTATCCATTAGAGCACCTCGCTTTTGTTACCTGCTTTCACTCGGTCCCGGCCCTATCCGGACCTGACTTGTCAAGTATGTAACAGTGCAAGTGGCGTGCCCAAAAGAAAACCGGAGAGAGCCTAACGTGGCTCCCTCCGGTCAACTTGATGTTCTGAATTATCTAACTACCTAATATAAATCGATTTCTTCCTTGAAGAGTTCCTGCACTCTCTCTAAAATATCCTCCAAGTCGTCCTCATCTATTCCTATAAGCTCAGGCAGGTTACCAAGGTCTATTTCATCTTCGTAGGCTTTTCTCCATCCTACGCCATATTTTTGACATAATTTGTCTGATAATTTGACTATTGCTACAAGGTTGCTAAGCCCGCGATCCTTGGCAAGCTCATCGGAATTGTCGAAGTTATTGAGCATAGCCTCAATGGACTCTGGAAAGCCCCACTTCTTAACCAGGCTTGCTCCTACCTGACGCTGGGTAAAGTCGAAGTGCTCCTTCTCTGCAACCGAGTACTCTATGCCTTCGTTATAGACACGCTCCATAACCTTGGCAAAATCTTCCTGAAACTCGTTGTTCAGAACGACCTTTCCTACGTCGTGAAGAAGCCCGCCGATAAATGCGTCTTCGGCGTCGGCTGCGCGTGTGCTCTTGGCAATAAGGCTAGAAGCGAGCGCCGAGCCTATCATCTGCTCCCAGAGCAGTTTCTCGGCAAGACCGAACCTCTTATAGACATTCTTCATCGACGTTGCAACGACGATATTCCTGACAGCATTGAGCCCAAGCCTGAGTATCGCCTGAGTAAGGTTCTGGATATTTCTATATCCACCGTAAAACGCCGAGTTTGCAACCTTAAGAATCTTGGTTGCAAGCCCTGGGTCCGCACTTATAATCTTCTTAATCTTTTCGATAGAGACATCCGGGTCGTTCATCTGACCAAGGACCTTCTGTGCGGTTGCAGGCAACACAGGTAGCTCTATTGTCTTCTCTATTACTTCACTAAGTTTGTGACCCTCGCCCGGTTCCATTTATAGTCTCCCCTTATCAGTTAATACGTCCCGTCCGTACATTTGCCACCCCACGGTTCTCATGTAAGGCCGGTGGCGGGACAGGAGAGACCTGTCCCGCACACTAAACTGTATATCAACCGGTTTTACGTAGTGAGGACGTTACAGAACGCCACTTGCTTCCCTTGCTGCTGGCATCCCTCCTGTCGTCGCGTGTCACCGTATTCGTTACGCTCCTCTGTACTGCACCTCCGCTCTCGTCTACCGTAAATCTGGATACAAGCCCCTTAAGCTCAGTAGCAAGTTTTGCTACACCGGTTATGGTGTTCGTAACCTCGGTGATCGATGTTGCGCTGGTGCTGGCTACCTCGGTAATAGTATCCATGTTTCTCGATATTTCGTCCGAGGTTGCGCTCTGCTCTTCAGTAGAGGTTGCTATCTGCCTGACCATATCGTTTACGCTCTGTACGCCTACAACGATCTGTGAGAGCGCCTCTTCGGTCGCGTTGGCCAGTTTAACGCCGTTCTCGACCTTCTCTGTGCCTTCGCTCATTGCAGCAACAGCAGTAGCCGTCTCTGTCTGTATGGAACCTATCATAGAGCTGATCTCTTTGGTAGCGGTAGTTGTCCTCTCGGCCAGCTTCCTGACCTCGTCGGCTACAACTGCAAATCCGCGTCCCTGCTCTCCGGCCCTTGCCGCTTCAATTGCTGCGTTCAAAGCCAGCAAGTTGGTCTGATCGGCAATGTCGTTGATGACAGATATTATAGAACCGATCTCCTCGGAACTCTCTCCGAGCTTCTCGATCATGCCTGCAGTTATCGTAGTGGACTCGGATACCTCCTGCATAGCGGCTATGGTATCGCGTACTATCTCTCCGCCGCCTACCGCGGTCTCCTGCGCCTCGGTTGAAGACTCAGAGACCTGCTGCGCGTTCTTTGCCACCTCAATAACAGTGGCGCTCATCTCTTCCATGGCCGTGGCCACCTGAGCCGTCTGTCCTGTCTGTTGATTAGCGCCCTCTTCTATTCCCTTAGAGGTACTTGCAAGCTCTTCGGAAGCGGAAGCCAACTTGTTGGCAGACTCAACGATACCGCGTATCACGCCCGACATCTGAACTCCCATGTCGTCCACACTATCTCCGAGCGTTGCTACCTCATCTTTAATCTCGCGTCCGAAGAAGTTAATCTTTATACCTGCCCTGCTTGTAAGGTTGCCGGAAGCGAAGTCGGTAACAGTGTCCTTGACCTTAATTACCGGCTGTATGATGTTGCGGTTTGCACTCCACATAAAGTATACCGCAAGTACGACAGAAAGCGAGATAGTGGCGGCCATTATCAGAATGCCGGTCATTGCCGCGCTGCGCGCCTTGGAGGCTATCAGGTTGGTAAACTCGTTAGTAGCCCCTACTATTGCCGGAGTGTTAACCTCTGCAAGCTGTGTAAGCTTGCCTGCGAAGATATCTTTAGCGGCCATGCTCTCGGCAATAAGGCCCTTTCTCGTATTCCATATGTCATCTATGGCAGTCAGTTTAGCCATGAGACCCGGATCTTTTACGGCCTTCAACCCAAGTGCGCCAGATCCGAACTTAAGCCCCGCTAAAGTTTCATCAAAGCCCTTAACGGTCTTGTCAATATTAACCCTTATCTCGCCAAGATCGTAGTTAGACCTTGAGTAACGCTCCAGCAGGTACGAAAGGTTCACCGTACGCATTCTCTGAAGCCCGGCAAGGTTTATGCTCTTGGCATACGATTGGTCGTTAAGACCGACAAAACCTTTTACCGCTATATTGAAGAGACCAACTATCGGGTAGGTCTCGTTCTCAATTTCCACGAGCGCCTCAGTCAGGCTGTCTCCGCTGGCCATTGCCTCTTCAAGCGTAGTGCGCATGGCTTCCCACTCGTTCTTGACATCTTTAAGGCTGACGAGTATATCGGGGTCGGTTATGGCCTCGTACCCTCTGGTACCGTTGGTGAATCCGTCTATTACCTCGCCGTACTCAGACTTCATATCCTGAAAAACGGCTTCAAGCTCCTCCTCGCCATTTAAGATATGGCGGTTGAGCGTATAGCTGATTTCTATTGCACGCTTGCGAAGCGAGCCGGCCTCATCTACCTGAGCGTACTTTTCGCTCATTCCACCTACAACAACGTAGACTATCGGCAACTGTATTACAAAGAGAACAATTAGAAAAATATAGCTTCCGAAAAACCGAGACTTAACAGAGTGCAGCTCCATTGCGCACCTCCCGAAGAGATTAAGATTAATATTAGCGACAACATCAACATTAGCGTACTACCAGCTTGGAACTCTACCGCGGGTGTTTTCACATGAATCCGTTCAGAAAGTATGCAGTCTCTGTTTTTCCTTCTGATTATAAACGTGTGCAGGTCTAAAAACTTTTCTCTCAATATGCAGGCGTTAAAGTACCCTACGGCAACAGGACCTATTCTGTGCCACTGTTACAAACCTGCTTGTATGCAAAGAAACTTCTGAACAACAGCACTGACGCGGAGGGTCTCCCCTCCACTCAAATCAAGCTACGGCTGTTGCTTCGGAAGTAATGTCGGCAAGCTCGGTACGATTGAGTATCTTCGTAACGTCGAGCAGTATAATCAACCTGCCGTCGATCTTGCCGACTCCCTTTATATACTCAGAGTCCACGTCCGTCACGATAGAAGGCGGAGGCTCAACGGTATCTGCCGGTAGCCTCAGAACTTCTGAGACCGCATCGACCTTAAAGCCTACAGTCTTATCGCTTATGTCCACAACGATTATTCGCGTATCGTCGGTGTTCTCATCGGCGCTCAGGCCGAATCTCTTCCTGAGATCGAGCACAGGTATTACCCTGCCTCTTAGATTGATCACACCATCGACAAACTCTGGTGCTTTAGGAACCCGTGTCAACTCCATATGCCTGATAATTTCCTGTACGCTAAGTATGTCGAGCGAATACTCTTCATTACCGAGCCTGAATGTTACCAACTGCAGAATGTCATTGGAGTCAAGTTCCTTCTCAGTCATCGTACCCATTTCAGTGTCCTCCCATTTGTGGGTCTACTCTACAAGTTAAACCTGTAAACATTACCACCGCCATATATCGCTAAACCTAACCATTAGATTTAGCAACCACACCTAGTCTTTTGCATTGTTGCGTGTGGAAAAAGTGTTGATTCTTCCATATACAATAGTTCGGTAATCATAGTGAAAACTTAAATCTTTTCTGGATTATTAACTCTCTTGTCCGCGCGCAAGTATCTGAAAATCTACTCTGCGATTCTTGGAGCGGCCGCTCTGCGAATTGTTACTGCCCAGAGGCCTGAACTCACCGAAGCCCGTGGCAGACAGACGCCGGGGCTCTAGCCCGTGACTAGAGACAAAGTACTTAAGAATATTGAGGGCGCGGGTGCTGGAAAGTTCCCAGTTGGAAGGGTATCTATCTGTTTTTATTGGAATATTATCCGTATGGCCCTCTATCCTCACAGAGTTCGGGATACGCTTGAGCGCTCTGCCTAACTCGTCGAGGAACTCAAGCCCGGAGTCCATAAGCTCCCCGGTGCCAGAGGCGAAGAGCACGCCGTCGGGAACCCTGACGGTCACCCTGTTCTTCTCATAAATAACAGCTATCTTCTTTGTTGTCTCTATCTGCTCAACAGCGGAGATTATCTCTTTGTAGTCAGTAGAGAAGGCGCTCTTGAACGCGTCCGAGATCGACTCTCCCCTCACCTCAACAAACTCAGTCTCTTCAATTATTTTAGCGGGTGCGCTCTCTGACGGGTTGAAGGCCCTGGCGAGCGACTCGCT
Organism: Pseudomonadota bacterium; assembly: GCA_015222595.1. Lineage (GTDB taxonomy): Bacteria > Desulfobacterota > GWC2-55-46 > GWC2-55-46 > JADFVP01 > JADFVP01. Next base: position 3,517 of record JADFVP010000012.1, on the reverse strand, counting down.
CACACTCTTGTACTTGCCTTCATTGACTGAACTGATAGCGTACATGGCCGTGAAGAATGCGAAGAGCAGCGTTATGAAGTCGGCATACGACACAACCCACCTATCGTTGCCGCTAGCCTCCTCTACTCTTGCTCTTCTTCTGTTGCGCGCCATAATAAGTACCTCGTGCTCGTTCCGCTCAGGCCTCAGGCCGAAGCCCTCTTGTCGGCGCCGCTAAGGAACCCGACAAGTTTCTCTTCGAGCCGACGCGGGTTCTCACCCTCCGAGAGCGCGACAAGCCCCTCGGTTATAAGCTCGTTCAGAATCATCTCTTCACGCAGTTTCACCTTTATCTTGCCGGCCACTGGAAGCCACAACAGGTTCGCAGAGCCGACACCATAGATCGTGGCGACAAAGGCGACTGCGATTCCGGCGCCGAGTTTTTCCGGTTCGGCCAGATTCTCCATGACATGAATAAGCCCGAGTACGGCGCCGAGTATGCCTATAGTAGGCGCATACCCTCCTGCCGACTCATAGACCTTGGCCGAAGAGTTGTTGTACTCTTCGCTGTACTCCATATCTATCTCGAGTATTTCTCTGGTAAGCGCAGGCTCTGTGCCGTCCACTACGAGCTGAAGGCCTTTTTTAAAGAAAGGGTGAGTTATGGTCTTTAGCTTGCCCTCAAGAGCCAGCAGACCGTCTTTACGTGCGATAGCCGCAAAGAGGGAGATATCCTTGATAATGGACATAGGCTCCACTGAGGAGTGAATAAAGACAAAACGGCCATTCTTTATTGCTGCTATTACTGTCTTTGATGGGTAGGTGACGAAGACGGCTCCGAGTGTGCCGCCAATTACGATTACTGCCGCAGTGAGCTGCGAGATTGAGTGGAGCGTGCCCCCTTCAAGGAGCATTCCTCCGATTACAGCACCGAGGCCGAGCAGTACGCCTATGATAGTTAAAAAATCCATGTTGCACTAGTTTTCCGTTCTACCGGCAACAAGTGCCGGTCTCTGTCCGGCAGTACTCCGAGAGTAAAACAGGTGCCGGGATCTGTAATAGGTAGGTGTTCCCGCCTAAAAGAGCAGGCTCAAATCATATTAACAATTTCACCGGCAATAAGATCTATAGGTGCTATCTTGTCTGCCATATCAGCCTCTATAACTGCCTTCGGCATACCGTAGACCGTGCTCGTAGCCTCATCCTGCACAAGGGTCTTTCCGCCCTTGTTCCTGATAAGGGTCATGCCTTCAAGGCCGTCGTGGCCCATGCCGGTCAGTATGACTCCGAGAGAACGCCCCGGATAGGCCTCGGCAACAGAGGACATCATTATGTCTATGGCCGGCTTATAAAGAGAGTCCGGCGGATCGTCGCTTATCTCTATAGTAAAGTTGGTAACTCCGCGCCTTTTGACTCGAGTCTGCCTGCCTCCCGGAGAGACCAGTACCACACCGTCCTGGAGTTTCTCGCCGTTCACGGCTTCTCTGACAGTAAGCTCGGAGAGCGAATTGAGCCTCTGGGCAAAGGCGGTTGTAAAGGCGCCCGGCATATGAACGGAGACTACAAAAGTGGTAGAGAGGCTGCCCGGCAGTTTAGAGAGCACATCCTGCACGGCTCTTGGCCCGCCTGTAGAGGCCCCTATAGCTACAATAGCCATTCTCTGAGTGGCAAAGGTCTTTCGTGGAGTGCCGCCGGGGCCCGCAGGCGTTATAACGCCCGGAGTCTTCTTGGGTGAGGACTTGATACGCGTGAGCGCACTCTTGCTCCGGGCCACGAGTTTGAGTTTATTTACAAGCTCATCGCGAATCTTCATTACGTCGAGAGCCGATGAAACCAGGTTCTTCGCAAGAAAATCTACGGCGCCTTTGTCGAGCGCGTCGAGCGTGGCCTGTGCGCCCTCGGTAGTAAGAGAACTTACTATAAGAATGGGGGTCGGTTGCTTCGCCATGATCGCCTCAGTAGCTTCGAGGCCGTTCATGCGGGGCATCTCGACATCCATGGTTATAACGTCCGGCTTTAGTTTGAGAGTAAGCTCAACACCCTCCTGCCCGTCACGTGCTGTACCGACAACCTCAAAGGTCGGCTCCGACTCTACCATCTGCCTAATGATCCTGCGCATAAAGGCTGAATCATCGACGATCAATACTTTCTTTTTCAAAAACAGAACCTCCGATCAACATCGATCTTTAAAGCACAATCTATCTTAGCGTACATATCTCTAGTGTGCATACCTGCCGGTCATAGACTCTACAAAGCCGGAGACGTCGAGAATGAGTATCACGCGTCCGTCGCCGGTTATACAGGCTCCGGCCACTCCCTCAGTGCCCTTCAGGTACTCTCCCATCGACTTCATTACGATCTCTTCCTGACCATGAAGCCTGTCTACAATGAGCCCCAGCTGCTGCTCTCCGACCCCGATTATAACTATATACTTGCAACCCGTATCATCTTCTTCCACAGCGTTGTTCGTAACGAGAGAGCTGAGTCGCAAGACAGGGTAGACTCTGTCGCGTATCTGGACAACCTCTCCGCCCTCTACGCTCTTGATCTCAGAGTCCTCCACCCTTCTGTTCTCTATAACGGTGGTCAGCGGTATGCCGTATATCTCGTCCCCGGCCTCAACTGTCAGAACCTGAATTATGGCGAGAGTCAGCGGAAGACGGAAGATTATCTTGGAGCCGACACCGACCTCGGATTCAACCGAGATAACGCCGTTTATCTTCGCCATGTTGGTCTTAACGACATCCATGCCTACGCCTCGGCCACTGAGGTTACTGACCTCTTTGGCGGTAGAGAAGCCGGGCAGGAAGATAAGGTTGTAGGCCTCTTTATCGGTCATGCGAACGGCGTCGTCTAAAGAGATCAGTCCCTTGGACGCAGCAGAAGCCTTTACGGCATCTGGGTCTATGCCCTTACCGTCATCAACGACCGACACTACTATATGGCGTCCCTCCTGGGATGCCGACAAGGTGATAGTACCGCCTCTGGCCTTGCCTGCCGCCTCTCTGTCGTCCGGCATCTCAACGCCGTGGTCGACCGAGTTGCGTATGAGGTGGACCAACGGATCGCCAAGCTCTTCGATTACGGTCTTGTCAAGCTCAGTCTCCTGCCCTTCGATAACAAGCTCAATCTCTTTACCCGACTGCCTTGCCATGTCTCGTACCATACGCGGGAACTTGTTGAAGACCTTGGCAATAGGCTGCATCCTCATCTTCATGACCGAGAGCTGAAGATCCGTGGTCGCAAGATCGAGCTGCGCTATCGCGTCGTTCATATTGCTTACGAGATGGTTCTCGCCCTGTTCCAGGCCGAGCTTATTACCGAGCACCATCATCCTGTTTCTCGAAAGAACGAGTTCGCCAATCATATTCATAACAGCGTCTATTCTGGACGTATCGACCCTGATGGTCTGCTCAATATGTGCGGCCCCTCCAGCCTGTGCCGCTGCCGGTTTACTCGCGGCATCTGCGGGTACAGGTGCGGCGACCTCCTCGACCTCTTGTGCTACAACCTCTTGTGCGACAACCTCTTCTACTAC
>JADFVP010000103.1 GCA_015222595.1 Pseudomonadota bacterium | reverse complement strand
TAGCAAGCTCCGTTATACGCATAGCCGGAGGCCTCGCAATAGCGTACGGAGTAACTGCGCTGCTCGGCATTGATGGTGTGCCCCGGAAGGTAATACTGCTCTCTTCGTCGATGCCGTCGGCGGTAATAAACTTCGTTATCTGCCAGCGCTACAACATGCAGAGCGACCTTGTGGCCTCGATAATCGCAACGAGCACGCTCATCAGCATAGTAACCACCCCGATAATAATCATGTTCATCCTCTAAAAAGCTGAAAACAGAGGAACAAACTACTCCAAGTATTTTTCTGAAATACCCTAAAAAAGCTAATATAAACCGGAAAAACAGCCGTTATATAGGTATACGGCCAAAACCTGCTTCTGGCCGAATGAGCATAGGGCTGTGCACGGACGGGTTTTGTCCGCACCTGAGCAGGCAATGATTTTATGGGGTAGACGGTATTGATGAGCAGAATATTTAGAAGAGACGAAGGCTTTACGCTAATCGAACTTCTTGTGGTCGTGGCCATAATTGCCATACTTGCGTCCATTGCCCTGCCGCAGTACAGCATACACCTCAAGAAATCGAAGGTCATCGCCGAGCTTGCCATGGTACGGAGGTCGCTCAAGATGCTCGGGTCCGACACAGGCTACTTCCCCGGCGGGCACGACGCATTCGTCTCGCCTCGTAACCTGGTACCCTCGGTAAACGGAGCAGAGTACTCGGACTTAACGGCCGACGACATGGGCCTCTTTAACGATAACGGAGCCTTCTTCGGCCCTGGCAACGACTGGGACGGGCCGTACCTTTTCAATAAGTACCTCGACGGAGCAAACAAATTTGTAGACCCGTGGGGGACACAATACTGGATAGATTACGACTACGACACCGGCGGCGGAGTTTACATAGTCGCTGTGGTCTCTTCGGGGCCTAACAAGAGCGCGGTGAACGTTTACGACTCCGACAACTTCTACGTATCGGTCGGCGGCTAAAAGCTCTCTCTAAAACAATCTGCCTCTAAAACAAGTTAGAGCTACTACAGTAACAAAGCCAATAAAAAAAGCGCGCTCCGGGCAGTTCCCGGAGCGCGTATTTTTCATTCGGCTACAAAGCGGCTATGCGCTGTCTAGTGCTTAGAACTTCTTAAGTTCGGTCTCAAGCGGTATCGGGTTTGTCCAGTAGCCGACTGCCAAAATCACTCGACCCTTATAGACCACCCCTCAGTTCTGGCGACCACGGAACCTACAATAGAGGCATGAACGCTGCGCTCTTGGAGCCTTGTCATTAAACGATCCACCTTCGATTCATTCACCGAGAGCAGCAACCCTCCTGAGGTCTGCGGGTCGGTCAAAAGTTGATGGTGTTCGACGGAAACGGACTCGTCGATAATCACATCCGTGCCAAGATACTCGCGCGTATTTGCTATCGCGCCGGGCCGGTTCGACTTCTTGGAGACAAGTTCGAGTGCGAGGTCAAAGAATGGAACGGCGGCGGAGTCGAAGACAAAGTTAGTTTTCGAACCATTGGCCATCTCCATTGCGTGACCGAGAAGCCCGTAACCGGTAATGTCCGTGCAGCCCTTAACGCCTAGTTCCACCGCAACCTCGGAGGCGGCCCTGTTAAGGGTGGTCATCGATTTTATTACCGGCCGAGCGGCTTTCAAGCTGATGCGCCCGCCCTTCAAGGCATTTGCGACCACGCCCGTGCCAATCGGTTTCGTAAGTACCAGTCTATCGCCGACAACGGCCCCGGTGTTGGTCATAAGGTTTACCGGGTCTATAAAGCCTGTGACAGACAGACCGTACTTGATGCCGGTGTCCTCTATCGTATGGCCGCCAACAAGCGTACAACCTGCGGAGTCGAGCGTCGAGACCGCTCCGGAGATTATCTCGCCGAGTATGGAGATATCTAATTTGCTCGGAAAGGCAACCACGTTCATCGCGGTCGCCGGGCGCGCGCCCATGGCGTAGACGTCGCTCAGCGCATTGGCCGCAGCAATGCGCCCGAAGTCGTCAGGCGAGTCGACTATCGGAGGGAAGAAGTCCACCGTGGAGACCATAGCGAGGTGTTCAGAGATACGGTAGACCGCAGCGTCGTCGGCACTCTCGAAGCCGACAAGCAGATCCGCATCCCTCACCTTCGGTAGCTGATGCAGAACCTGCATCAGGGCCTTTGGGCCGAGTTTAGCTGCTCAACCGGCGCAGTTGGCATAGCTGGTCAGCCGTATCTTTTTTCCGCTCTTTACCATGCATTCCTTTCGTTCAGCCTTAGTTCAAATCGTAACGTAATCTTAGCATAAAAACTGGCCTCTCTGGCAAGCTACATCAGAATTCGCTCGTCCCCTCTTCTTATCGTCACCTTATTGGAGTCGAAGTACTCTAGCAGCTCTATGGCGAGCTTGCGCCCGCAGCCGAGGAGATCCCTGAACTCTTTAGCCTCTATCGACGGATTGAGGGAGAGAAACTCCCGAAGCTCGGCCTCGGCTCTCTCTACGTTCTCGCTAAGCAGAAAACCGTCTCTTTTAAACTCCACTATCGCGCCCGCTCTCTTTAGACCAGCAACCGCCGCGTCTATACGCGCCAGGGCGAACCCAAGCGAAGAGAGTTCGGTGGCGGTAACGCTTTTGAGGCCGTCGGTATTAAAGATTTCTATGATAGCGCCTTCTACCTCCGAGTCTCCGCTGCCGCTCTTGGGCGCGCGCACTCTGGACGAAAGTACGAGCCCGCCGGAACTGCTGCGCTCAATGTCGCTGCTGTCGTTATCAACACCCTCTATCATCTCTTCTATTATGTACTTTACGACAGTGCGGGCTTTTTGTGGACCTAGACCGCGAGAGAAAACCGGCAGAAGGGACTTTAGCAGAAGCTCTTCGTTCAGACCGTCTGCTAAAGCAGACGAAGTACCCTCATCGTAAAACCGCAAAAGGGCCTCTTTAACGAGAGCGCGTACGCGCTCGACACAATCACAGCTCAGCACAAAACCGTTCGACACGAAGAGACCGTTCGTTCTATCTGCTAACGCCGCCTTCAGAGCTGGCTCGGTAACATTGCAGATTATGGCAACTGCGCCAAGCTCAAAGCCGAGCCCGTTCTCAGGAAGCAGAGCGTTGAGCACTGCGATAATATCGCCAGGGCTGCCGACAGAGTTCCTCTTGCAAGGCGCACCCACCACAGAGTCTATTGCTGGCATCAGCTCGCGCTCGAAGTACGGCGCACCCACCCGGCCTCCGCCGACAGTGCTAGCTGTTGCGGGGTCGCGGAGCACGAAGGCGTCTCCCCTTAAGAGCACCAAAGGGTTTGCTAATAGCAGCCGCGCACGTGTACTCTCGCCGGGCGCAAGCGTCTCTCGCGCGTTAGAACCGTCGGAACCTTTGAACCGTATACGCACGAGAGTTGAGCCGGTTAAGTGGTGGAGCATCAGTGTAGCGTTCTTCTTTACCGCAGTAACGCTTCTAATGCCGGGTACGTCGGCGAGAAGCTCTACCGTTACGTCGGCCCTGAACCGCTCTTTCTTCATGGCCATCGCCGCAAAGGGCGCAAGCGCCGGAGAGACCAGCACCTCTCCTCTCTTCAGCTCCTTGTAACCTATCCCCGACAGGTTAATCGCCGCTCTCTCGCCCCGCTCAGCTCTGGCGACCTCGGTGTTGAGGCTCTCAATTGTCCTGACCTTTACGTTTCGGCCCTGCGGAAAGGTCTCGACAACACTCTCTTTACTGATAGCCCCCGATGCTATTGTGCCGGTAACTACGGTGCCAAAACCTTTTATTGAGAAGGAGCGGTCTATCGGAAGGCGAAAGAGCTCTTCATTAGGGATACGTCTTGGGATGCGTCCAGGGATGCGTTTAGAACTACGCCGGGAACTACTCCCGGAATCACCCCCAACGCTACTGAGAACCAATGAAGCGAGGCTTTGTTTTATTTCTTCTAACCCAGTGCCGTCAACGCTAGAGTACCGCACCACCTCTGCGCCCTCCAGAGCCGTGCCCTTTAGGAGCGCACCGACCTCGGCCTCTACTTCACTAACACGCTCAGGAGTAACGAGATCGCACTTGGAGAGAACGACCACTCCGGACTCGACACCGAGACAGTGGAGTATATCAACGTGTTCGATAGTCTGAGGCATAACGCCGTCATCCGTGGCAACTACTAAAAGCGCAACGTCTATGCCTGTGGCCCCGGCCAGCATGGTGCGGATAAATCGCTCGTGGCCCGGAACGTCTATTATAGCCGCGCGTACTTGCGTACCATTGGCACCCTCTTCGCCACCCTTGCCTTTCTCGTCAACGTCGAAGTCGATATAGGCGAAGCCGAGTTCAATGGAGACCCCGCGCCGTTTCTCCTCGGCCAGAGTGTCGGTCTCTATGCCGGTTAACGCTCTTATGAGCGTGCTCTTGCCGTGATCCACATGGCCGGCAGTGCCGATAATAGATGAAATTCTTTTTATTTTCTGCATAGATAGGACTCTATTGTAATGGCTTGTCGCAAGTGCGGCTAACGACTGAAATAAAAAATAGAACAGAGCTAAAGTTAGAGTATCCGCCCCCTTTTGTCCAGAGTAATTTCTGCAAACCCGGTACCGTAACTACTGAGGACACAAGACCCGGTAACGGCACTCACCATAGTTTTACACTCTTACGCTTTTGTGCTACTGTCATAAAAGCATTACGAGTTAGCAGAAAACTGTCGAGGTGTTTGTTCAGTCAAACATAAATGGTGCGGGGTCTGTATGCCATATCGAAAGAGGTACAGAGTAGCCTTCTTCTCCATGACAAGCTGCGAGGGTTGCCAGCTAATGGTGCTCAGCTCGGAGAACGAACTACCGGACATTCTCTCCAACGTAAACATCGTCTACTTCAGAGAGGCGATGAGCGAGAAATCGTCCGACTACGACATTGCCTTCATAGAGGGCTCGGCCACTACCGCCAAGGAAGTGCGTAAGCTCCGCAAGATCCGCGCCCAAGCCAAACTCGTCATTACGCTCGGAGCCTGCTCCTCTACCGGCGGACTCAACAGACTGAAGAACCGCTTTCGCATAGGAGAACTGAAAGAGAGCGTCTACGGCGTTGAGGCCTCGCGTTCCCACGCCTTCGACACCATGCGCGTGCGCGCAATAGACGAGGTCATAGAGGTAGACCACCACCTGCACGGCTGCCCGATCTCCAAAGACGAATTCATTAAAACCTTCAACGATCTTCTGCTGGGCCTGAAACCCCATACGCCTAACTACCCGGTATGCACGGACTGCAAGATAGCCGGGAACGTCTGCGTCTTTAAAAAGGGCGGTCGGTGCCTCGGGCCCGTTACCCGCGCCGGGTGCGACGCAATCTGCGTGACCTACGGCTCTATCTGCTGGGGCTGCCGGGGCTTTGTTGACTCTCCTAACATCACCGCCCACACAGAGACCCTTGCCAACTTCGGCATGGGCGCAGAGGAGGCCTCCGACTTTCTCGGCCTCTACTCAACGGGGCTCACTGGCGACACCAAGGTGGGCAAGGCTACCAAGAGCACAAAGAGTAAACAACGATGAAAAAAGAGCTGAACATAAAGGTAAAGGAGCTGACCCGCGTAGAGGGGCACGGCAACATAGTGGTCGACGTAAAAAAGGGTCTGGTGAAGGAGGTGCGGCTTGAGATTGTAGAGTCGCCGCGTTTTTTCGAGATGATGATAAAGGGCCGCCGCTACGACGAGGTGCAGCACATAATGGCGCGCATCTGCGGCATCTGCGCCACCTCTCACTCCGCAGCCGCGCTAAAAGCGATAGAAGCGGCAATGGCAATAAAAGTTACGCCCCAGACAAAGCTTCTAAGAAGACTAGCCTTCACGGGCGAGGTCTTGCAGAGCCACATGCTCCACCTCTTCTTTCTCGTACTGCCGGACTACTTCGGTGTTGAGTCCGTGGTGCCTCTTATGGAGACCAACCCGGACCTCATAAAGACCGCGCTCGACCTAAAGCGTGTCTCTACCGAGATCTGTACCGTTACCGGCGGACGGCCCGTTCACCCCGTCTCTTTGGCGCCCGGCGGCATGCTCCACATACCGAAACCCGAAGAGCTTAAGACCTTAAGAGACTCTATAGAGGGTAGCTTCGCCCCATTAAGGAGCGTACTGCAGTTCTTTAAAGAGGTCGCTCTGCCCGACTTTACGTTCCCGCGCGAACTGATCGCGCTAAAAAAAAGGGGCGAGTACAGCTTCTACGACGGAGTGGCCACGTCGAACAGAAAGTACCGTATCGAGACCGAGGAGTATACCGACAAGGTAAAAGAGTTCGTGGTACCTTACTCTACGGCAAAGCAGGCCCGAAGCCCGAAGGGAACCTTCATGGTCGGCGCCATGGCCCGCGTGAACAACAACTTCGGTTCCCTGCACCCGGAGGCGAAGAGTGCCGCTAGAGAGGCAGG